>CAZSKH010000287.1:0-3197 GCA_964607395.1 uncultured Algimonas sp. | reverse complement strand
GAGAGACGATGGAAAAGGCGCTGGAATATTGGACCTATGTCCGAGAGCAATTTCCGTTCTTATTAAATATGTCGCTGAACCTGATTTCAGCACTCTTTATCTTCGTCCTTGGCATCGTGGTTGGACGTTGGGTGCAAAAACGTATTCGGCGGTCCAAAATTGGTGGGACCCATTTGGATGCGACGCTGAAACCCGTTCTCGCCTCCGCCATATTCTACGTCATTATCGCCATGACGCTTTATGCGGTTCTGATTAAGGTCGGGGTTCCGCCGACCTCTTTGATTGCGGTCTTTGGCGGGGCGGCGCTCGCGATTGGTCTCGCGTTGAAAGATACGCTGTCCAATATTGCATCCGGCTTGTTCCTCTTGATGCTGCGCCCGATCAAGGTTGGGGAATTTGCAGATTTACCCAACACCTCCGGCACCATTTCGGAGATTGGCCTGTTTGCGACAACGGTACAAACGGCGGATGGTATTTTTCAATATGTGCCGAACTCGAAGGTCTGGGAAGGCCGCATCCAGAACTACGCCCGCAATACAACGCGGCAATTCCGGCTCGATATCGGGGTGAGTTATGATACCGATTTACGGCACGCCCAAGGCGTCATGCTGAACGTCCTCACCGCAGCGGCAGATCGGGTTGTTGAGGCCCCCACCCCACCCGAAGTTTTCGTTATGAATTTTGGCGATAGCTCTGTGAATTTCAATTGCCGGGTCTGGTTGCCCTCGGACCGATGGTTTTCCCGCACCTCTGCTCTGCGGATCGAAATCTTCGAAGCCCTCGGCAAAGCCAATATAGAAATCCCCTTCCCGCAGCGCGTTGTTACGATGAAAGATTAGCATTAGACCCTACATCATCGAAGCGATTAGCTCTTCATGCTCATCCAAGGCTTTCGCGCCCGCTGGCGTTAAGCCGTAAATCCCGCGGTCGATTTTCTCGAACCAGCCATAATGGTTCGCCGCCATACAGTTTCGCGCTTTCTCAAACCCTGCCATTTTGGCGACATAGGAGGCTTTGCACGCACCCTCATCATGTAGGACTTTCGCGCAGCGTAGCGCCCCCTGCCGATAGGACGTCATCATCCCGGCCGAGGTCATGCCGCCCATATTCGGGTCGCCATGGCGGGACTCAAACTCCGAGAGGAGTTTGACCTTGCGGGTTTTGATCTTGCGCGGCGTAAAGGGTTTCGGCTCGCAATGGACGACGACCGCGCCGTCTTTCATCCGCACTGTTATCAACCCCAAGCCCAATCGGCGGCAGAGCATTTTATTGCGGCGGATAGCGACCATCGCCGCCTTCCCGCTTTTGCGCGGCACAGCGATATAGACCTGATCCGTCATAGATTGGCGGTTAATCGCCTGATGAAACAGCGAGAGCGTAAAGCCGGTTTTGAGCTCGATGATGACGGGTTCATCCTCGCCCGCCGCAAAAGGTACGCAGACCATATCCGCCGCGCCGACCTCGCCTTTGACCTCATAGCCCAGCGCCGCGAAATGCGCTTTGACCGGCGCGTAGAGATCAGTCTCTTTTATGGATTTCGCTTTTGGGATGGTGAACCTCGGGTGAACTCAAAAAGATGACCTACAGGGAATTAACAGAATATTATCTGTCAGTCCCCCATGCATTTTACAAAGTTTACTGCTGGAGACAGAAATGTTGAAACCCACGACCTGTTTGAGTTTAGCCGCAATGGCCGCGATGACGGCCTGCTCTGTTGTGCCCGAAGATCCGCAATATTACGCGCAGCAACAAGCCCCCGTTTATGAGCGGCCTGTCAGCGCGTCTTATCAAACCGTGCAAAATACCGCGCCCGCCTATAGCGCAACGCCCGTGAGTTTCGGTGCTCCGGTCACCTGTCCAGTGGGCACACAGCCTCATGCGGGGAGCGGAACCTGTCTTTTGGATAATCCAAATGCGAGCTTGACCTCGGAAACTTTCACAGGTGTTCCTACACCCGCGCCTACCCAAGTTCAAAGCATTCAACAGACGCGGCCCACTCAACAGCCTCAACCCTCTGCACCCGCGCAAAATGTCATTCGCGCAACAACATCCTCGGCGGCGCCTTCCGTTTATATGGGCACAGAGGTCACGCGGGCTTATGGGGCCGCGAATTATCGGGTGCAGCCCGGCGACACGGTCTATTCACTGGCCCGCAAGCTTTGCGTTCCGGTCACCACAATCCAAAGCCAGAATGGATTGGACGCGAATTTCGGAATTAAAATCGCGCAGGGGTTAATCCTCCCCGCGAGTCAATGTTAGTCTGGGGGTTGATCCGGGGAGTTAATCGGGGAATTAGCGCCGGATTTGCAAAAGGGCGACAAAGATAAAGAGGACGAGTTTAACGCCCAAAAACGCTAAAGATAATTTGTCGAGAATTATGGCCATAAGGCCCGCCTTTCCTTTTATCCCCTAATTTACGAGCCAGTTCATTTCAGCGCGTTAGGCTTAATCTAACAGCAACACCTTAAAACAATGCAAAATTGCAAGAGTTTATCTGCGTCAACGCATTTTATAGTTAACAAATCCTGACTCAGTCTTGAGGCCCCCATGACGTTCCTAAAGTCTACCCTTCAAAATCTGGCCGCGCTGACCTTACTCAGCGCAGCGATTAGCCTGACCGCGACGGGATGCTCCAGCACCCCCGAATCCAACCCGATTAACGCGGCGAAATTCAAACAAAAGCGTGTCGATAAGGTGCTGCAACCGCATCAGAAAGTCGGCAAGCCTTATAAAATCAAAGGCAAAACCTATAAGCCAAAACACGAGCCAAAATATGATGAAAAAGGCATCGCCTCTTGGTATGGTCCGGGGTTCCACGGGAAGCGGACCGCCTCGGGCGAAACATTTGATATGCACGCGCTCACAGCCGCGCACCCCACCCTGCCCCTGAATAGTTATTTACACGTCACAAATTTGGAAAACGGAAAACAAATTATAGTCCGCCTAAATGATCGCGGCCCCTTCGCGAAGAAACGGATTATTGATTTGTCTAAGGCGTCCGCGGATAAATTAGGGATTACGGGACTGGCGAAAGTGCGCGTGCAATATGCGGGGCCGGTTGAGAGATGATTAGATGATTAGATGACAAAAATTTGTCGGTTGTTAACCTAAGTTTTTAGATAGATATTTTTCTAACTGAATTACCTCAGCCCTATGGCAAATTTCTGCTTTACAGATGAAACAGGTATGTGGGTTCG
>CAZSKH010000286.1:0-3230 GCA_964607395.1 uncultured Algimonas sp. | reverse complement strand
TCTGCATCAAACAGCGTGTTGACCGTCATCAGGCGTTGAATTTTCGTCCAATTCAGCACGAGCGCGAGTACCAATAGACCCAGCAGGCTGAGCCCGCCCCATTTCAATATCTTCATTTGATCTCTCTCCCTGTGTCTATCAGCAGCGCTACCGACATTGCTATCGCGCCATCCTCGGCTGAAACGAGAACGGGCGTTCCGTCCAGCACGGCCCTTACAAATAAATCAGTGGCAGCACCTAGGCTGTCTTTCGCTATTTCAGCATCTGCGAAAGCGTCATTCAACTCAAAGCTGGTCGTATTCGCCAAGATTTTTGCGTTAAAATCAATCAGGACGTCGCCCGAGACATAGGTTAGTTTCATCCACCGCTCTGCGACATCAGCAACGCGGCTGGCAGATAAGCGAGCTGTGGTTTCGCCATAGCGCAACACCGCGTAAGCCATATCGGCGGTCTCCGATCTAACGCTGCCGGCCTCCCCCTTTAACGCTGTTGGCCCGCCGCCCATCAACGCCGTGCAGAGATCAATGTCATGCGTCATCAAATCCATCGTCACGGATGTATCCGTCCCGCGCGCAGAATAGGGTCCATTCCGAACAGCCTCAATTTTTAGCGGCTTTTCTTCAACAACGTCCAACCCAATGGCGCGCAAAACCAATCGTTCTTGGTGCCCAATCTGAACCGTTAGTCCAGCTTCGTAAGACAACGCAATAATCTCTTTGGTAAGTCGATATGACGTTGAGAGGGGTTTCTCAATCAGACAGTGACATCCCGCTTGCAGAGCTTGGATTGCGATCATTCCATGGGTGCTCGCTGGGGATGCAATGACCACCGCATCAGACAAGCCCAGTAATGTCGTCAGCGATAGAGCCTGAACGCCATGTGTCTTCGCGAGACTTGCGGCGCGCTCTTCATTCTGATCATGCACGCCAATGAACCGAACCCGCGGATGCGCTGCGAGTTTATTTGCGTGATATCCGGCGAAAACACCGGCGCCGACTAGGCCAATCTTTATATACTCAGGCATAGGCTCTTAACGCTGCTCGACCGGTATTTTGCAAGTAAAAAGGAGAGAATCACGTCGGTCCTGATTCTCTAAGATTGTATGGGATTTCCGACTTATATGACGTTCGCCCCCTCAAAACTTAATGTAAATGGGGCCAAAACCGTCCATAAAACAGCGGAAACCCCCATAAAACTGCGGTTTTTAATGACACGTTAACCACAAGCCTTAAGATTTAACTCAAGTGACGGGCGCAAGTTCCGGCACAATTCATCTGAAGGGAATATACTGATGAACAAGAAAGAACTCGTAAGCGCATTGGCCGAAAAATCCGGCGCAACGCAAGCCGAAGCCGGCGAAATGCTAAACGCATTTTGTGAGGTTGTTACCAATGAAATGAAGCAAGGCGACGGCACAAAAATCGTCATTCCAGGCTTTGGTCAATTCGTTGCAAAACACCGCCCATCCCGCGAAATGCGCAATCCTGCGACAGGCAAAATGATGATGTCGAAAGCCAAAACATCCGCATCATTCAAGCCTGCTGCGGCCCTGAAAGACCTCTAGTTTTTCAAACAGTTTGAATAGTAAAGCCGCCCTTTTGAGGCGGCTTTTTATTGGGTAAAACTTTATCGGGTTAGACTGCGTGCGGCCCTAAACAGCCACTCGAAGGTTTTCTTCTTTGCGGTAACTGCCGAGCTCTTCCGAAATCAGGAAGGCAAGCTCCAACGCTTGGTCTGCATTTAATCGCGGATCGCAATGTGTGTGGTAGCGCGAAGACAGGTCGGCTTCTTTTACCGTGCTGGCGGAACCGCCCAAACATTCCGTGACATTTTGCCCGGTCATTTCGAAATGCACACCGCCCGGCCAACAGCCTTCAGAATGCAGGATCTGCATGAACTGACGGACTTCCGTCAGGATATTGTCAAAGGGCCGCGTTTTATATCCGCTCTCTGTTTTAATCGTGTTCCCGTGCATGGGATCGCAAGACCAAACGACATGACGTCCAGCGGCCTTCACAGCGCGCGCCAAGCTCGGCAGGCCATTGGCAACATTATCATGCCCGTAACGCGCGATCAGCGTCATACGTCCGGGTTCATTTTCTGGGTTCAACACATCCAGCAAACGCATGAGCTCATCCGGCTCTAGGCCCTCGCCAATCTTCATTGCGATTGGGTTTTCAACACCGCGCATAAATTCAACATGGGCGTGATCTAATTGACGGGTGCGATTGCCAATCCAGAGCATATGCGCGGAGGTATCATACCAGCGACCCGTCGTACTATCGATACGGGTCATCGCCTCCTCATAGCCCAGCAACAGGCCTTCATGAGAGGTGTAGAAATCCGTCGCCGACATTTGCGGGGTCGACTCGGGTGTGACACCGCAAGCTTCCATGAAATCCAGAGCGTCTTCGATTTTCTCGCAAAGCGCTTTATACCGCGCGGTCTGTTCAGACGCATCCGCAAAGCCCAATGTCCATTTGTGGATATTGCGCAAATTCGCGTAACCGCCTGTCGCAAAAGCGCGCAGCAGGTTCATCGTCGATGCAGATTGACCATAGGCCTTCAGCAGGCGCTCCGGGTCCGGCATCCGCACGGCGGGATCGAACTCCATACCATTGATATTGTCACCGCGATAAGACGGAAGCTCGACGCCGTCTCGAACCTCAACGGGGGAGCTGCGCGGTTTGCCAAATTGTCCAGCGATGCGGCCAACTTTGACGATGGGTTGCCCTGCCCCATATGTCAGCACGACAGCCATTTGCATCATAACGCGGAACATATCGCGCAAATTATCAGGATGGAATTCTTTGAAACTCTCGGCGCAATCCCCGCCTTGCAGCAGGAATGACCGGCCCATGGCGACTTCGCCAAGTCGCTGCTTCAAACGCCGGGCTTCACCTGCAAAGACAAGCGGCGGATACCCCTTTAGTGTGGTTTCAACATCGCGCAAGGCATCCATATCCGGATAGTCATTCGGAATATGTTTGGCGGGTTTATTGCGCCAGCTAGATGGCGTCCATTTCGTCATGATTATGTCCTTGCGCGCAAGAGATTTGCGTGAGTTGAGCGGCGGGATAGCAGATGAGGATAAATTTGCCTAGCTTTGGTTGGGTTCGCGGGTGAATAAATATCATCTAGGCATGCGGGTTCGTTTGCAGCCACCACTTTCTGTTTTGGGCGACTGCCAAGGCAATTATTTAAGCAGGACTTGCCCGCAGAGTTGTCTT
>CAZSKH010000285.1:0-3239 GCA_964607395.1 uncultured Algimonas sp. | reverse complement strand
GCCTATCTCGATTTGGCGGATGAGCTTGTCAAAAAACACAGAAATCGCAAATAAGCAATAAAACGCAATTAAAACAATGAGTTAACAATATGGCCGATAAAGAGAAGCCGTCCACCAAACCCGAAGGTTCCAAAAAGAAACCCGTAGCCAAAAAAGCCAGCGCGCGGGGGTTGGGCCGCGGCCTGTCGGCTTTGATGTCAGATATTTCTGTCCCAATGGACACCGCATCAGAGACAGACGCACTGGCGGCTAAAACGGCGCCTGCGAAACCTGCCAAAACGCCCGTTGTCGAAACCCCCGAACCCAGCACGAAACAGGTGCAATTTATCGCCATTTCGCGGCTCGACCGAAACCCCGATCAACCGCGCAAAAGATTCAATGAAACCGACCTCGCGGAACTGACAAATTCAATCGCGCAAAAGGGCGTCTTACAGCCGATTTTGGTGCGCCCAATCCCCGCAAGTGCGCGCTCTAAATCTGAAAACGCCAAAGCGGATTATCAAATCGTGGCGGGTGAACGCCGCTGGCAAGCCTCGCTCAAGGCCGGGCTGGACGCTATGCCGGTTTTGATACGCGAGCTCTCCGATCAGGAAGTGCTCGAAATTGGCGTTGTCGAAAATGTGCAGCGCGCCGATCTCAACCCGATGGAGGAGGCAAGGGCCTACCGCGCCCTCATGGATGATTTTGGCCGCACGCAGCAAGATGTGTCCGACGCGATCGGAAAATCTCGCAGCCATATCGCCAATTTGCTGCGCATGCTGGATATGCCGCTGCAAATCCAGCGCTGGTTGGAACTCGGGAAACTCAGCTTGGGTCACGCCAAAGCCATCATGCCCATGCCCAACCCGATTGAAACGGGGGAAATGATCATCGCCCAAGGCATGTCAGTGCGGGCCACAGAGGCCTATGTGAAACGCTATAAGGATGGCTCGCCCCTCGATGTCACGGACAGCTACCGCGCGGTCGATGAAAAAGATCCGAATATCGCCAATCTCGAACGCCAGCTGACGGACCTGCTGGGATTAAAGGTCAACCTAAAACACAAAGGCCCGGGCGGAGAGTTGAAGATTAAATACCGCCATGGGGATCAGCTGGAAGAGGTTATGCGAAGGCTTAGGGGGTAGAGACATAAACACCCTCGCTGCACATTCACTTTTGAGAGGCGCATGCCTCCTATTTGTAAAATGCGCGCTGTTCTATGACGGGATTGCACAAGCCAAATCTTTATCGGTCACCATCACGAAATCAGACGTCGTTGATGGGGTCGGCGGCGGCTTGGTCAGTTTGGACGGCCTATCTACCGCAAAGCCGCGCACGATGATTGTTGTTTTGGGCGGATCAGAAGGCGGATATGTTAAACCCAGCTCGCCTCTTGTCGCAGAGCTGTTGGTTGCGGGGCACCGCGTGGCGCCGATTGCCTATCATGGCGCAACCGGGACCCCGAAACATCTGAGAGACATATCAATAGATGCGGTTGCCGCGCGGATTTCTGGCTTAGCGGAACTATCAGACACGCCGAAAGGATGCGTTGGGGTTGTGGGAATTTCCAAGGGCGGAGAGCTTACGCTCTTATTAGCCAGCTTGGCCAAGGTTGGTGATGTGCATGTTGCCATGACCCCGTCCGATGTGGTTTGGCAAGCGAGCCATCCATCCTTGCGCCGGAAGTCCTCCTGGACCCATGCGGGTAAGCCCTTGGCCTTTGTCAAATATCCCAGATTTAGCCGTGCGACCTATAAAGCGCTACGAGATGTTAGTCAGGCGGGCGATCTCCATAGGCTCGCTATGCGTAAGGCTAAAAACCTTGAGGATGCGCGTATTCCCATTGAACGCGCCGATCAGCCGATATTATTGCAGGCTGGAGCTCAAGATGCGCTTTGGCCGACGGAAATGATGTCAAACAGATTGCTGGCGAGATTAAATAAAGACAAGCCGGGCCATAAGGTAGAACTCAAAACCTATGATCTGGGGCATAATTTAAGCGCCGCGCGAGAGGTGAGGGCAGATGCTGTCGCGTTTCTAAATACGCAGTTGGCAAAAACCTGTCCTGCGGCGGCCCTGTGATTAGCACCAAAAGTTACGGAGCGGCAACCAGCTTGAGGATGTTATGCGGCGCTTGCGGGGGTAACAAGGTCTTTTAAATCGGATAGGTTACTCTGAATGGTGAAGGTGCCTGAGGGTGTCCCAAACTGTTCTTTAATCTCGACTTGTATGGCGTTTTCCGAATCCGTTTCTACAAGCTTCGTTATCACCTCTTTAGCTCTTATTTGTTTTGCGTCGAATTCTTTCCAATATTGCTCATTGGCAAAACCATAGCCTGTGTTGATGTTCGAGACGTCCATGCCCTTGACCTTTTTGACTGCCAAGACCTCTCTTTGATCCGCCAACCTATACCCAAAATCCAGGAGGAATGTGTTCGCCAAGACAGGCATGTGTTTTGCGCCAAATTTGACACAGAGAGATTTCCCTTTGTGACGTGGCCTCAAGACCTCTTCGGCCAAAACCATACGAAGAAATAGGTCCCTATCGTCAAGAACAAATCTCCAGAAAGGAGCCATTAATTTTCCGAAAAACCCGGTCCCATCTCCGAGGTCATCATCATCGTCATCAAAAACAAACTCCCGAAAATTCATAAAAGGCGCAGCAATCACGGCGATCAATATAAAAATCGGAAAGGTGAGTTTCAGCCACAAGGGGATAAGCTTAAAAGCCTTTAGTGCATGCCAGCGATGGAGGTCCGCTCGAATAGTCCGCATTTCATTATAATGACAGTGCCCGCAGTCGCATCCCGTCTTTCTAATAAATTCGGTTAGTCCCGACTGTCCTTCGACCTTGCTTTCTCGTCTCCACTTTTTCCAAAACGGGAGCCTCCCACTTTGCAAGCTTAATTCAGAAAAACGGCTGATGCTGCGATGAAAGAGATGAAAGAGCTTTCTGGCTGGCATGTAGCAGCCTTCCAGAAATGCGGTATCGTGACGCCACATCTCAAGACTCATTTCCTTGAAATATTCTTTCTCACCAATGTGTATCATTGGCAAGAGAGTGATTTTGGGCATTGAGGGGTCAGGATGAATATAGGCCGATATGCGAACCCACATACCTGTTTCATCTGTAAAGCAGAAATTTGCCATAGAGCTGAAGTAATTCAGTTAGAAAAATATCTATCTAAAAACTTAGGTTAATAACCGACAAATTTTTGTCATCTAATCATCTAATCATCTAATCATCTCTCAACCGGCCCG
>CAZSKH010000284.1:0-3244 GCA_964607395.1 uncultured Algimonas sp. | reverse complement strand
AAAGATGGCAATTATGTCCATTTCGGACGTCTGTCCTACATCTATCTCGACCTGGATAGCCGTGAGGGCTTCCGGTGGAGCAAGGATGCCAATGACTGGGAAAAACTCAGCGCTGGCGATATTTTGAATGCTCGTAGATCTGTTCGCATTGCGCGCGGAGAGAGTGCCCCCGGTGTCGTTACGGCACCAATCACAATGCAAGCGGCGCAATAGTGTCGCCTCACCAAACCCTGTGCGGGTGGGGTGTTGACGCGGTGTCAGCTTCTCATCTTGCAATGGAAATTAAAGCAGCCCGGAAGGAAACCATGTTAAAATCTTCAATCGCCAAGCGCCTAATGCTGGCTGGTGTTGCAGTTGGACTGCTCGCCACCCCGGCTCAGGCCCAGCTTGATACCGCACTCAGTGTGGCAAAGTCTTCGACGGCAGCGGCCGCGGCGTCTCAGCGTCAAGTCGAGCAGCTGGATGACCAGGCTGACAATGCCGTTCGTGAATATCGCGCCGTATTGCAGCAAAAAGACAATATCGAGTTATTTGTTGCGCAGCAGGATATTTTCCGCGCGTCGCAAGAGAGCGAGATCGTCTCTCTGCGTCGCCAACTTGGAACGGTTGATCAAATTAAACAGGGTATGAGCCCCATGATGTTGAGAATGACGGTTGCTCTGGAAGACAGCATCAAGGCTGACCTGCCGTTCAATATCAATGAGCGTTTGGCGCGGATGGCGAGTGTTAAAGCTGTTCTGGGTGATCCGGATATTTCCCCGGCTGAGCAATATCGCCGGGTTTTGAATGCCTATAAAATCGAAGTCACTTACGGCATGGGTATCGACTCCTATGAGGGCGCGCATCCGACAAAAGCCGGTAACGTCGTCAATTTCATCCGCTTTGGCCGGACCTCATTGGTCTATGTCTCGAAAGACGAAAGCGAAATCGCAATTTACAATCTGGGCAATAAGGGCTGGGATGTCCTGAGCGGCGCAGATGCCATTCAACTCCGTCAGGCAATTCGTATTGCTAAAGGCGAAGCGGCTCCGGGCGTGGTCTTTGCACCCGTCTTGGCCGGCCAATAGAATAGAGGTAACTATAACATGAGCGTCAAAATGAAATTTCTCACAAAAGCGACGGCAGCCGTGTTCGGTTCCGCCCTTCTATTGTCGGCTGTTCCGGCGGCAGCGCAGTCCATCACATCTGTCGATGCCCTCCTGAACACTATTCGTCAGGATGCTGCGAAAGTGGCTGCAGAAAACCGCGAGCGCGAGCAAGTCTTCCGCCAACGCGCTAATCAACAAGGTGCCTTGCTGAGCGCGGCCCAGCAGGAATTGCGGGCTCTGGAAAATCGGGCCGCAACGGTGGAGCGGTCTTTCGCATCCAACCGCAATCAAATTGAACGCCTTGAGGCTGACTTGCGCGCCGCGCAGGGCGATTTCGGTGAAGTCTTCGGTCTCGCCCGCTCAAAAGCCGGTGAGTTCAAAGCGCTTCTCGATAGTTCTTTGATCACAGCGCAATATCCTAAGCGGACAGCTGTGTTGGGACGGATTGCAGAATCCAAAGCGCTGCCATCCTCAGAGGATTTGGACAGCATCTGGCAAACTATGCTGGAAGAAATCAAAGCTCAGCGCCAGGTCGCTGAATTTGAAGCGCCCGTTGCGAATATTGACGACGGTGCAGTGCAGGCTGTAACACGTGTCGGTCCATTCTCAGTCTTCACAACCAATGGCGCTCAGTTCCTCGGCTATAAGAAGGCTGATGCGGAAGCCGGTGCAAATGCTCCGCTCCTCACAAAGCTGCCAAGCCAGCCCGGCGGTCAAATTTCTGCGGCGGCCTCAAAAGTTGCAGGCGCAGCTGCTGGCGATCTGGTCTATGCTCCGCTTGATCCAACACGCGGCGAATTATTGAAGTCCTTTGAGCGCGTGCCATCCTTCAAGGAACGTCACTGGGTTCAAGGTGGGAATATTGGTAAATTCATTATCATCATGGCCATCGTGGGTGTGCTCTTTGGCTTGCTAAACATCATCCGTCTGTTCTTCGCGAAAATGGCTATTAATGGTCAGAAGCGTAAGGCGCAGCCGTCCAAATCAAATGCTTTGGGCCGCGTTATGATGGCTTATGAAGGGGCGCAGAATAAAGATGCGGACACGGTTGAGCTGAAACTCGACGAAGCCATCCTACGGGAGTCACCGAAATTCGAATTCGGGCTGAACATCCTCAAACTCTTGGCTGGTGTTGCACCGCTTCTCGGCCTCTTGGGTACGGTTACAGGTATGATCCAAACCTTCCAGGCGATGATGATCTACGGAACAGGCGATCCGCAGCTAATGGCTGGTGGTATCTCTGTCGCGCTTGTGACCACAATGTTGGGTCTCTATGCGGCTATCCCGCTCCTCGTCCTGCACAGCTTCTGTGCCTCCATGGCCCGCTCTATTCAGGGCACTTTGGAAGAGCAGTCTGCTGGCATCGTTGCCCGTCACGTGGAAACACGCGGTCTGGGTACCGGTTCAAGCATCGCTTAGGGTAACGCAACGCAAGACGACGAAAGGCCTACGCCATGGAAAATGTCTTCAACGGTCTCCAGGAATTTCTGGGGACCGGCGGTAACATCCTCTTTTATATCATGATCCTGACGTTCTTTATGTGGACGTTCATCCTGGAGCGCTTCGCGTATTATCTATTCGCGCACAAACCGCTCAAAGCCCGGCTGATGTCGGAATGGGATGCGCGGGCTGACAAAACCTCTTGGAGAGCAGATGCGATCAAAGATGAGTTGGTCAGCCAAGTCAAAGAACGCACAGGTGCCAATGTCGGCATTATCAAAACGCTAGTTGCGCTCGCGCCCCTCATGGGTCTGCTGGGAACAGTGACCGGAATGATTGAAGTGTTCGACGTGATGGCGTTGTCCGGATCTTCTAACGCACGCTTGATGGCGGGGGGTGTCTTTAAGGCGACCATTCCGACAATGGCGGGCATGATGGCTGCGCTCTCTGGGCTTATCTTCGCGACGATTTTGCCGCGTATGAGTGCTCGTGAAACAGCACGCTTCGCCAATGATCTTGACGAACACGCCATTCGAAATGCGGCCTAACGGCTCCCTGAGCTGAGATTTTGGGAAAGGAAATAATATGAGACGCAGCCGCAAAGCATCGGGAGGAGACGAAGGCGAAGTTGACATGACACCCATGTTGGATATCGTTTTTATCATGCTCATCTTCTTCATCGTCACTGCCACATTTTTGGACGAGCAGGGCGTTGA
>CAZSKH010000283.1:0-3247 GCA_964607395.1 uncultured Algimonas sp. | reverse complement strand
GGTCAGTGTCAGGATCCGGGTAAAGTCTTTAAGGGCAAGAAAATGGCCGGTCACATGGGTGCTGTGCGCCGCACGGTCCAGAACTTGGAGGTCGCTCGCGTCGATGCTGAGCAAGGCCTCGTTATGATCAAGGGTGCAACGCCCGGCGCCAAAGGCGCTTGGATTGAAATTCGCGATGCCGTTAAGGGCACGAAAGTTGATGAGCTGCCTTTGCCGGGTAAGTTCACAATGGATGCGCCTGCTAAGGCTGAGCCGGCTCCTAAAGCTGAGCCTGCCGCCGAGGCCGCAGCGCCTGCTGCCGGTTTTGTTGACGCTGTTGTCTTAATTGATGGTATCGGTCCAAAGGGCGAAGAAGCGCTCGCGGAAGCCGGTATCACGACCCTCACGCAGATTGCTGCGATGAGCGCTGATGATATCGCCGCGATTGAGGAAAAAATTGGCAAGCCCGGCGTTGTTGCAAAGCAAGAATGGGTTGAGCAGGCCAATGAAATGATCGCAGGTGAAGAGCCGCGCTCGCAGGTCGATAAAGACCTTGCAAAGAAAATGCGCGCTGAGGCCGCTAAGGGTGAGGACGCGTAAATGAAACTCGACGTACAAACACTCGCCGGGAAAAAGTCCGGGTCAGTTGATCTGAACGACTCAATCTTCGGCAATGAACCACGGGTAGATATTCTACACCGCATGGTTCGCTATCAGCTCGCAAAGCGCCGCTCGGGCACGCATCACGTGCAAGAGCGCGGCGAGGTATCCAAGACAACAAAGCGTATCGGTAGCCAAAAAGGCGGCGGTACAGCGCGTCATGGTAACGGATCTGTTTCACAGTTCCGCGGCGGCGCTAAGGCGCATGGTCCGCGCTCCCGCGATCACAGCTTTAAGCTTCCAAAGAAGGTTCGCGCCATGGCTCTGCGTCACGCGCTATCTTCCAAGGTAAAATCATCCGAACTCATCATCATTGATGAAGCGGCTGTCAAAACGCCAAAGACAGCCGAGCTTCGCGCTCAGCTTGAAAAGCTTGGCGTGACTAACGGTTTGGTCGTGACCGGCGCATCCGGTGATGAAAATTTCGCAAAGGCCGCGAATAACATTCCAAATTTGGACGTGTTGTCCTCAGCCGGCGCTAATGTTTATGATATCCTCAAGCGTCACCAGTTGGTGCTGACGAAAGAGGCTGTCGCTGATCTGGAGGCTCGCCTGTCATGAGCATCGCAGCACGTCATTACGATACGGTCACCGCGCCGATCATTACAGAGAAGACGACGATCGTCGCTGAAAACAACCAAGTTGTTTTTCAGGTTCCGCTGAGCGCGTCAAAGCCAGAAATCAAAGAGGCGATTGAGCAATTGTTCAAGGTCTCCGTGATGGCCGTGAACACAGTTCGCGTTAAAGGTAAAACCAAGCGTTTCCGGGGTCGCCCCGGCAAGCGCAACGATGTCAAGAAGGCTTACGTTACGTTGAAAGACGGCGACAGCATCGACATCGCGACAGGATTGTAGGGGCTCGATCATGGCATTGAAGACTTTCAAACCGACATCCCCCTCGCGCCGAAACCTGGTACAGGTTGATCGCTCGGAGCTTCACAAGGGACGTCCGGAAAAATCACTAACGCATGGCCTGACAAAGTCTGGCGGCCGTAACAATACTGGACGCATCACAATGCGTCGTCAGGGCGGTGGGCATAAGCGTCTCTATCGCATGGTTGACTTTAAGCGCACCAAACAAGGTGAGGCGACAGTTCTGCGTCTGGAGTATGATCCGAACCGCACGGCGTTCATCGCGCTCGTTCAGTATAAAGATGGCGAAAAAGCCTATATCCTCGCGCCTCAGCGTTTGGCCGCTGGCGATACCGTTATCTCTGCTGCCAAAGCGGATGTGAAGCCCGGTAACACGATGCCGCTTCGCGTCATGCCTGTCGGGACAATCATCCACAATATCGAGCTCAAGCCCGGTAAAGGTGGTCAATTGGCCCGTTCAGCTGGAACATATGCTCAGTTGGTCGGCCGCTCTGAGGGGTATGCGCAAATTCGTCTCAAGTCCGGCGAAATGCGCATGGTTCACCAAACTTGTCTCGCGACGGTTGGTGCGGTCTCTAACCCGGACCACATGAACATCAATCTGGGTAAGGCTGGCCGTAAGCGCTGGCTCGGTAAGCGTCCGCAAGTTCGCGGCGTGGCCATGAACCCGGTAGATCATCCACATGGTGGTGGCGAAGGCCGGACATCAGGTGGTCGTCATCCGGTGACGCCTTGGGGTAAGCCGACAAAGGGTGCGAAAACGCGCTCCAATAAAGCTACCGATAAATTCATCATTCGTTCGCGTCACGCGAAGAAAAAACGCTAGGGAGCGCGGGATATGCCACGTTCAGTTTGGAAAGGTCCGTTTGTTGACGGATACCTCCTCAAGAAAGCCGCAGCGACAAAAGCCGAAGGTCGTCATAAGCCGATCAAGACTTGGTCGCGCCGCTCGACAGTCATGCCATCTTTTGTGGGCCTCACATTTCAGGTTCACAATGGCCGCAAATTTGTTCCTGTCCTCGTGGATGAGGACATGGTGGGTCACAAGTTGGGTGAATTCGCGCCAACACGCACATATTACGGTCACATGGCCGATAAAAAAGCCAAGCGGGGTTAATCGTTATGGCTAAGCAAAAAAATCCACGTCGCTGCGCCGACAATGAAGCGCGCGCCAAGCTGCGCATGATCCGGATCAGCCCGCAAAAGCTGAACCTCGTCGCGCAGCTTATCCGCGGTAAAAAAGTTGAAACAGCGCTGGCTGACCTTGAGTTTTCGCACAAGCGTATCTCTGGTGAAGTCAAGAAAGTGTTGAATAGTGCGATTGCCAATGCAGAGAACAACCATGGTCTTGACGTTGACAGTCTCATCGTTTCCGAAGCCTATGTCGGTAAAAACTTCGTCATGAAGCGTTTCCGAGCGCGCGCTCGTGGTCGCGGCGCACGTATCCTTAAACCGTTCTCCGAGCTGACAATTGTCGTGAAGGAAGCTGAAGAGGCACCTGTCGAAGCTCCTAAGAAAAGTGAGGCCGCGTAATGGGTCAGAAGATTAATCCAATTGGCCTGCGTCTTGGTATTAACCGGACTTGGTCATCGCGTTGGTACGCGAATACGGCTGAATATGGCGAGCTGCTGCATCAAGATCTGACCATCCGGTCTTTCCTGATGGGTGAGCTTAAGAATGCGTCCGTGTCTCGTATTGTTATCGAGCGTCCGCATAAAACATGCCGCATCACAATT
>CAZSKH010000282.1:0-3261 GCA_964607395.1 uncultured Algimonas sp. | reverse complement strand
CGTTCTTTTTGCGGGCATGCCAAGGGCGGTTAAACGGACCGCCGCCAAAGACGTCTGCGCCGTCCCAACAGAAAGTGTGCCAGTAGCAGGCCGCGACGCGCAAATGCTCTTCAATGGTTTTACCCATGACGATTTTTTTCGCGTCGTAATATTTGAACGCGAGCGGGTTATCGCTGTCCGTGCCTTCAAATTTGATGGGGTCAATATGGTCGAAATATCCGCTCATGAGTTCAAGTCCTTAGTGGCATTATATAATTTTGTGAAAGTTTGGCGGCGACCTGTGTAGAGGTCGCGCATCTGCGCATTGGGCTCAATGATGTGAGAGACCGGTGGCGGGGTGCAGATGTCTTCGATCTTATCTTCGCCCAGACAGAGCCGCGCTAGTCGCGCTGCGCCAAATGCGGGTCCGACTGCGCCTGCCTGACGATATGTGAGCGGCATATCAATCGCCGCAGAGATAATTTCGCCCCACCAATCTGACCGCGACCCGCCGCCAATGACAGACAGGCTGTCGATAGGCGTTCCGCTCGCGCGCAAAACATCGACGCCGTCAGCAAGGGCGAAGGCCACGCCTTCGAGGGCGGATTGCGCGAGGGTGAGGGGCGTGTCCTCATGGGTCATGCCAAAAAATGCGCCTTTGGCGTTGGCGTCATTATGCGGCGTGCGCTCACCCGAGAGATAAGGCAGGAAGATCGGCCCTTGCCCCGCTGTGCGGGCTTTGGCGGTGTTCTCATAAAGGCTAGACTCAGACTCGAACCGCGTAATGCGCGCGACGAAATCGACGGCGCTGGCAGCAGAGAGGATAACGCTCATCCGGTGCCATAAATTCGGCAGAGCATGGCAGAAGCTATGAACCGCCCCATCCGTGTTAGATTGATAGGCTTGATCCGCGAGGAAGACGACACCTGATGTCCCCAGAGAGATAAAGCCTTCGCCGGGGTTGATCGTGCCTGACCCAACTGCACCCGCCGCATTATCTCCGCCGCCCGCCGCGATGGGCACGCAAGGCATCCCCCAGTCCGCCGCGATTTTCGGGAGGAGCGTGCCGGTCGCCTCTGAGCCTTCATATAATTTCGGCATATTTTCGCGGGATAACCCGGTGAGGGCCAATAGCTCATCTGACCAATCGCGTTTGGCGACATTCATCCAAAGCGTGCCGGCGCTATCGGACATATCGGAGGCGTAGTCGCCGCTCATCAAGAGGCGGACGTAATCTTTGGGGAGGAGAACTTTGGCGATACGTTTAAAATCCTCCGGCTCATGCGCACGCATCCAGTGGAGCTTTGGAGCGGTGAAACCCGGCATCGCCAAATTTCCGGCGATGTTTGTCAGCGAGGGCATTTCCGTCATCATCTCGGCGCAAGATGCGCCGCTGCGCCCATCATTCCAAAGAATGGCCGGGCGGATGATATTGTCATCTTTATCCAAACAGGTCGCGCCGTGCATTTGCCCTGAAAGGCCTATGGCGCGGACGGCGGCGCGGAATTTCGGGTCTAATTTTTGAACAGCTTCATCGGTCGCTTTCCACCAGCTTGCCGGGTCTTGTTCGGACCAAAGCGGGAGTGGGCGCGAGACGGTGAGGGGGGATGAGCCTTGGGCCACAACGGTTTGGGCCTCATCACAAATGACGGCTTTGACTCCCGACGTGCCAATGTCGATTCCCAGATACATTCTCAATTTCCCCTCTCCGGATTTGCTCCGGTTTTTACTTGGTTTGCAATTTATGACAGCGTTGTCAATCCAACTAATTTTTGGCTCTTGCTTGAAAGCGATTGACAGCGCTGTCATGGTGATGTCAAATGATCGTTAACGACTCTGTAGGCTTGACTTGCGGGGCAGACATCAAGGGGAAAACATGTCTCTCACGACTTTAGACTTCGTCGTACTGGCGTTTTATGCGATAATATTATTCGGGGTGGCCCTTTGGGTTTCGCGTGAGCCGAAGGGGACCGTCAAAACCACGGAAGACTATTTTCTCGCGGGGAAGTCCCTGCCATGGTGGGCGATTGGCGCGTCGCTGATTGCGGCCAATATCTCAGCCGAGCAAATTATCGGCATGAGCGGGGAGGGCTACCGTATCGGTCTCGCCATCGCCGCCTATGAATGGCAAGCCGCGATTGTTCTGATCCTCGTCGCGAAATATTTCCTCCCGATTTTCCTCAAACGCGAAATCTACACGATGCCGCAATTCCTTGAGCAACGTTTTGGGTCGGGCGTAAAAATTACAATGTCAGCCTATTGGTTGGCGCTATACACATTAGTTAATCTGACGACCGTTCTTTGGCTTGGGGGCTTGGCTATTGAGACCTTGACTGGTTTGAATATTGTCGTGGCAATGGGAGCTCTGGGCACTTTCGCTATCGCTTATTCCATTTTCGGGGGTCTGAAAGCTGTTGCCTTAACCGACATCATTCAAGTCGTGGTCTTGATCTTGGGCGGCCTCGTGATCGCCTTTCTCACGGTTTCTATGATCGGTGGCGGCAGCCTGTTTGATGGGATGGGCCGCATGTACACAGAGCTTCCCGATAAGTTTGATATGATTTTTGACAAGGACGAAAACCCGACGGGTTATGACACCTTGCCCGGAATTTGGACGCTTCTCGGTGGCTTATGGATCTTGCATCTGAACTATTGGGGATTTAACCAGTATATTATTCAACGTGCGCTGGGCGCGAAAGATTTGCCAGAGGCGCAAAAAGGTCTCGTCTTTGCCGCCGCTCTGAAGCTGATTATGCCGCTTATCATTGTTGTGCCGGGGATTGCCGCGGCGGTTCTGGTGATGCCTGAATTTGCGGCGCTGGACGGCGCCATGCTGAATGAGAAAACAGACCGCACCTATCCGGCTATCATGTCAATTATGCCGAGTGGTTTGCGGGGTCTTATTTTCGCGGCCTTGGTTGCCGCGATTGTCTCGTCTCTTGCCTCAATGGTGAACTCAATCTCGACCATCTTCACGATGGATGTTTACAAAAGCATGTTGAAGCCAAATGAGAGTGAAACCCATTATGTCGGTGTCGGGCGTCTGGTTGCCGTTGCAGCTATGGTCATTGCTGTTATCGCAGCGAAGCCATTCTTAGGTGGTTTCGAAAGTGCTTTCCAAACGGTGCAAGAATATACAGGTTTCATTGCTCCGGGTGTGGTGGCCGTGTTCCTTTTAGGGATGTTCTTTCCGAAGACGAATGCTGTGGGCGCGTTTACGGCTTTGATCGTATCTGTCGTTATTTCATTGATATTTAAATTCGCTTTACCAGACTTCAGTTT
>CAZSKH010000281.1:0-3269 GCA_964607395.1 uncultured Algimonas sp. | reverse complement strand
TGGCAGGGATTACGTCTCTTGTCGCTATCGCGCTCTTGGTAATCTTTATTGTTACCTCAGCTGACTCTGGCGCGTTGGTCGTGGACCGATTAACTTCAGGCGGACATAAGGGGTCGCCGATACGTCAAAGAATATTCTGGGCAGCGATGTTAGGTCTCACAGCTATCGCACTTCTTTACGGGGGCGGGGCGGACGCACTAAAAGCATTGCAAGCTGGAACGATTACGGCTGCTCTGCCCTTTACGGCAATTGTGCTCATGTATTGTGTTTGCCTATTGTTAGGTCTTTGGCGGGATTACAAAGAGAGAGACTAGTTGGTTTCTAAACATTAGCTTTGTTAATTATGTTGGAAAGCCTGCTTCCAGAGTATGGATACCACTCTCAATATGTATGATCGGTTATTGATACGCTCGCCTTCATGAAACATACCCATGATATAAAAAGTGTTTTGAGGGAACTATGAACCAGTTCGGATTAGAGTCGATAGCCGTGGCGAAAACAGGGTTTTACGCAGGCTTTAATCGCGTCGTCGCGATTGGCGCAAAGGTCATATTGGCGGCTTTAATCCTTTGGGCTGTTCTTATGCCGAAAAAGGCTGGAAACATCCTTGAGTCGATAAAAGACGTTACTGTTAATGCGTTCGGCGGCTGGTACATGTATGTCACATTTTTCTTCGTGCTCGTTTGCCTAGGGCTCGCGTTATGGCCGAATTCCGGGCGGGTTAGATTGGGCCGTCCGGAGGAGAAGCCGGAATTTTCTAACTTTTCTTGGTTTTCGATGATGTTTGGGGCCGGGATCGGTGTGGGTATGTTGACCTATTCAACGGCAGAACCAATTTTTCATTTCGCCAATAACCCAGACGTTATTAAAGGCCTAGTTGAGGCTCAGTCGCCGGAGAATGTTCGTTTTGCTTATAAATGGGCGGCTTTTCACTACGCCCTAACGCCTTGGGCTTGTTATGGGATAGTCGGCCTGGCGCTGGGGTATTTTAGCTATAATCGCGGCCTTCCATTGACGATACGTTCTGGATTAACTCCGCTTTTTGGGAGAGCTTTATCTGGGCCGCTCGGTCACTTGGTTGACATCGTTGCAATTCTTGCGACAATTATGGGGGTCGGCGTTACAATTGGTTACGGCGTCTCGCAATTTGCTTCTGGTATGTTTAATATCACAGGTGCCCAGTGGATGTCCGGTGGTGGCGGTGAGCCAACCCTAATTGCCCAACTTTGCGCTTTGGTGATCATAATGGCGGCGTCCATATTCTCCGCAATGTCTGGCGTGAAAAAAGGGATTAAATGGCTTTCGAATATTAATATGGGATTGTCGTTTTTTCTGCTTATTTTCTTCCTGATTTTCGGAGCAACCCTATTTGCCTTCAAATCCTTCTTCCTTTCGATTTGGGACTACCTGTTGGCTTTTCCTGGCATGTCGCTGTCTGTTTGGAGGGAGGCTGGGAATTCGAAAGAGCAAGCACTAGCAGACTGGCAAGCCGCTTGGTCTGTGTTCTATTGGGCTTGGTGGATTGGCTTCGCGCCATTTGTAGGTCTTTTCCTTGCTCGCGTATCCCGTGGACGATCCATTCGTGAGTATGCGCTTGGCGCCATGCTTGTTCCTTCGCTTATGTGCTTGACGTGGTTTGCTTTGGTTGGTGGTACGGCGATAGATCTAGAGTTGTCTGGAGCTGCCAATAGTTCGATCGTCAACGCAGACATATCAAACCAGCTTTTCCAAACGATCAACCTAATGTTATCGCCTGAGTTGTCGATTTTAATGTCTGTCATAATCGTAGTTTTACTGCTGACCTATCTCGTAACATCCGCTGACTCAGCGCTGTTGATAATTAATACAATATCGTCGGGTGGGAATTCCAAGAAGAAAAGGTCAAAGCATGTTCTGCTCTGGGGCGGGATTCTTACCGCTGTCATTGCTGTTATGCTGACTGTGGGCGGTATGGATGCTCTCAGATCCATAATGATTATTGGGGCGCTGCCATTTTCTTTGGTGATGGCTTTAATGGCCGTTTCGCTCATGAAATCCCTTCTATTCGATTCTAAGAAGAAAGAGCTTGGACGTGAATAATGCGCGTTGATAATCTGACTTGATGGATAAAATTAAAGCTTCTAATTTTAGAGCTGTAATTTCAATATTCTCACTCAAAATAGTGACGTTTATGTCACTATTTTGATAAACTTCTTAATATTCAGGCTTAATTAGTAATCATTATATCCCCTAAGATTGATTTGACTAATGGTATGTCATAGCGTTCAGAAATAATAAAATTCACGAACAACGCCATCAACGTTCTTGATCGGTGAAATGAATGTGTTTCGAAAGGGGATTTCGATGAAGAAACAACACCTATTTAATTGCACTGCGATTTGCGCAATTACAGCAGTGGGCATGACTGGTCAGGCGCATGCTCAGCTAGAAGACGAAATTATTGTTACCGCAACGAAACGTGCGGAAACCTCTCAAAGAGTTCCTATTGCCGTTTCAGCCTTGGCATCCGACACTCTTGATGAGTTACGGGTTGATGTGTTCACTGATTATCTAGTTCAGCTACCGGGCGTAACGGCTGGCGGGGCAGGTCCTGGCAACAATACAATCTATATTCGCGGCTTGGCGTCTACGACACCTGCGACATCCATTGCGGGTGTGGCAGGACTTGCTCCGAACGTTGCCTTTTACCTTGATGAGCAACCCTTGGTTCAACCGGGCCGTAACCTTGATGTTTACGCAGCTGACTTAGAACGCGTTGAGGTGTTGTCTGGCCCGCAGGGCACGTTATTTGGTTCGAGCTCGCAGGCCGGTACTGTTCGCATGATCACGAACAAACCAAAATTAGGTGTTGAGGAGGCAAGTTTCACTCTTGGTTCATCATTCACAAAAGGTGGAGATGCCAGCTTTAAAGGTGAAGCTGTTTACAACGTGCCTGTAAGCGATAATTTGGCTTTGCGCGGCGTGGTTTATGGTGATCGTCAGGGTGGCTGGACTGATGCTGTTGCTGGACAACTTTTCACCACCTCAGCAGCACGTTATCGTACGGCTGATGCTGTCCGGGACAACGGAACACTTGTCGGTGCGCGTGCTGGCTTCGATGCCGGTGCAGATACATCTGGAATCAACGCTATTCCAGCAAATGCAATCGTTGAGAAAAACCAGAATGATGCAACTTATTTTGGTTTCCGTATGTCGGGCCTGGCGCAATTTAATGATGATTGGTCACTCTTGGTCGGCTATGCGCATCAAGAACTTCAGACGGATGGTAT
>CAZSKH010000280.1:0-3270 GCA_964607395.1 uncultured Algimonas sp. | reverse complement strand
CCGCAAAGCATCGGGAGGAGACGAAGGCGAAGTTGACATGACACCCATGTTGGACATCGTGTTTATCATGCTGATCTTCTTCATCGTGACCGCGACATTCTTGGATGAAACCGGTATTGATTTAACACAACCTCCGCCTCCGCCGGATGACATCAACACGCCACCATCGAACAATCCCGCCATTACGGTTTATGTGGATAGTCGCGATGCCTGTGCTGTTGATGGACGTTCCACCGGATGTGACCGAGTTATTCTCGCCGTTGAACGGCTCTTGGCTGAAAAGCCAAACGCCGCTGTCATCCTTCGCATGGATGAGCAAGCCTCGCACAAAAATCTGATCATGTTGAAAGACGGGTTAGATCAGGGTGGCTTGCAAACGAAGATCGAGATTGTCCGCAACGCCGGCTAAGGTTTTTCTCGCGCTAATTAAGGCGCGGGAGACAGGCTTGAAACGGGTCTTTGCAGATCTAGTAAAAGTCAAATGTAATAGTATTGCAGAGTCTATTGACTTTTGCGCCTAATTTGTAATAAGGTAACAACATGGCAAGACGTGGTCGTACAGTCATCCCTGAAGAGGATACCGAGTTGAACATGACGCCCATGCTGGACGTTGTTTTCATTTTGTTGATCTTCTTTATCGTCACATCTGTCTTTGTGAAGACGCCTGGCATTGATCCCTCGCAGCCCGAGGCTGTTTTGGATTCACAAGTGAAACCTACCATTCTCGTTGCGGTAAACGCACAAAATGAAGTTTGGATTGACAAACGCCCTTATGACATCGGCGAAATTCGTCCGATTGTTCAGTCCATTCTCGCGGAAAGCCCAAAGGCTGAAGCCATTATTAAAGCTGATCGCGATGCCGAAGTTGGTATTGTGATGGCGGTTCAAGAGTTGATGCAGGAACTGCAAATCAACACCCGTGTCGGTACAGAGTAGAGGAGACTAAGATGGGTAGTACAATTCGTTGGCTAATTTTAACGCCGCTCGCGGCCATATTCACGGTGATTCTTTTTCTCGCCATGCGGGCGCTCATCTCGGATGAGTTTAAGCCGCAGGACAAAGGCGAGACCGCTAGTTTCGAAATCAACCCCAAGGTTGAAGACATTAAAGTCATCGAGCGTGAAACCAAAGTTGACAAAGTCAAAAAGGTGATTACGCCGCCGCCGCCGCCCATGATTGAGCGTGCGAAAGCCGATAAGCCGACTGAGAAGATTGCCTCTATCGAGGGTGCGGTGCCTGAGTTTGAATCGCCAAAGATTGATGCGTCTAATTTTAAGATCACAGTGTCTGACCGGGATGCGCAGCCACTTGTGCGTATTCCGCCAATTTTTCCGCCGCGTTTCTTGCAGGGTGACAACTCCGGCTATTGCAAAGTTCGCTTTGACGTGAGCCCGGAAGGCCAGCCCTTCAACGTGCAGACAACGACGTGCACGTCCCGTCAGCTGGAAAACGCGACCAAGAAATCGGTCCAGAAATGGAAATATAACCCGAAGATCGTTGATGGCCGCCCTGTCTCACGGAGCGGTGTGGAATCCACAATTCGCTTTGATTTACAAGACGAGCGCGGACGCACAATGCCAATGCCATCTGGTTACTAGGCTCTGAATTTTGGGCCGCAGGATTTCTGCGGCTATCATAACTTTCCTTTTCAGCCCTCAAAATTACGGGCTGGAAGGTGGACTAAATATCGGTCCCGGTGCTCTTATCGAACCGATTTGAAACGATAGGATTTGAAAATATGCGCGGCCAGTCTCACTCAACATCTCTGCAAGGCCGTGCAGTTTCTATCCTCGGCACAGCTGCCTTGACGGCCTGTTTGGTGGGGATGCCGTTTTCAGCCTTTGCCCAAGCTGCTCCCGAGTCAGACCGCAAATTTTCAGCCGCGTCCGATGCCATCGTTGACACGGCCTTTGATTTGGCCGCCGAAGAGGATGTTCCTGGCGCAATTAAAGTGCTCAATGACCTCGCAGAAATGCCGAGCCTGAGCACTTATGAGCGGTCAAGCGTTTTCCATATGATCGGCGCGTTTCACTATGATGCGGGTGAGCTTTATGAGGCGAAAATCGCATTTGACGCCGCTGTCGCCGCTGGCGGATTAAGCGACGAAGAAATTGCCAAGATGAATCCCACTATGGCGAATATAAACGCCTTGGATAAACTCGGTTTGCTCAAACCAAAAGCTGCGCCAGTGAAAGCGCCTGATGTGAAAGTCCCAGAAGCAAAAGCACCTGCGCCGGAAATCTCAGAACCTGAGATCGCCGAGCCGGAGATTTCCGGATCTGACCCCGCGGAACTGAAAGCAGACACGGCACCTGTTCTGGAGCCTGCTCAAGATATTATGAAAAAGACAGACTCGCTTCCCACCGAGGGCGCGCCCGCACTGCTTTTGGCGTCAACAGAGCCGGCTGATAGCCTCGCCTCCATCATAGGTGAGGACGTTGCAATAGTGAATGAGGCGCTAGAGCCCGAAACGCCCGAGATTGAGATATCTCCTGACATTAAAACGGCTCCTGAAAAGGATGCGATTTTAGATCGGGATGCTCAGCCAACGAAACGGCCACCGCCGACTTTCCCGCCCAGTTTTTTGCGCGGAGATAATTCGGGCTATTGCAAAGTTCGTTTTGACGTCAGTCCGGAAGGGACGCCAATCAACGTTAAGGCCACGGTCTGCACATCGGTTTATTTGGAGAGCCCGACGATTAAATCCGTGGAGACATGGACCTATGATCCCAAAATTGTGAACGATCGCGCTGTTATGCGCAATGGCGTCGAGTCGACTATTCGGTTTGATTTGCAAGATGAAGACGGGGATGTTTTGCCCCTGCCGAGCGGCTATTAGGGTGCCGAGATAATATGAGTGCTGCCGCGATGTCGCGTCAGTGAAAGTTTAACCGAGACCCATTTTACTTTAAGATGGGGTCTCAAATTGAAGCCTAGCCAGCGGGTTTGTTCCCAAATTTGCGCGGCGACGTTTTTCATGATTGCTCTCTGGCTTTGGCTTGGGCGCAGTCGGCAACAGTAAGGATGAAATCATCATGACCTGCCACTCTTTGACACAGAAAATGCGCACACGCGCCGCCTCCCTCTTGGGGGCCAGCTTTTTGGCTGTCGCCGCGATCGGCGTCTCGGGCGTGGGCCTAGGCGGCGCGGCTTACGCGCAAGCCGATGAGGGTCGTCAATTTGACGCAAAATCCGGTGAAGCCGTGAATAATGCACAAACCATGGCCGGAGCCGGTGATAATAATGGCGCTGTGAATGCGCTAAAAAACG
>CAZSKH010000279.1:1448-3280 GCA_964607395.1 uncultured Algimonas sp. | reverse complement strand
GAAGGCACGAATGGCCAGCACGCCTTTTTCCAATGGCTGCACCAAGGGCCAAGCGAGGGCCGCTATGGCGGCGCGCCCGTTGATTTTGTCGCCGTGTTGAAAGACCATGAAACCCGCCCCGCCCATCACGCGGCGCTGCTCGCGAATTGCTTCGCGCAATCCGAAGCGCTGATGCTCGGCAAGGCGGAATCTGTTGTGCGAAAAGAGAACGCTGACAGAAAAGATTTAGATGCTCTCGCGCCGCAAAAAACCTTCCCCGGCAACCGTCCGTCCACAACGATTACCCTGGATGGATTATCGCCAAATGCGCTCGGACATCTGATTGCGCTCTATGAGCAAAAGACCTTTGTCCAAGGCATTATCTGGAACGTGAATAGTTTCGACCAATGGGGTGTGGAGCTTGGTAAGGTTCTCGCAACAACCATTTTAGATGAAATGGAATCGGGAGACGCGGGCGACCATGATCCGTCGACAACGGCCTTGATGGGGATGGTGAAATGATAGGCGGGCAGGGAACGGCTTAGGGGGCAACCAGCGCCGTTCAACCTGCCCAGGCCGCCTGCGTTCATCCCCCCAGATGTGTACGCCAGCGACCATATCTTAAGTAGGGAAAGTGGTCTGAACCAAAACTGAACATCGACAGGGCGCTCCTAAAGGTTCATTATGCGTTCATGAGGTCATCTATTTTGAAGTTGGGGATTTTGAGTCTAGGTTTGATGGCGGCGGCCTGTTCCGCGCAAGGAGACAATCCCGTCGTCGTCTTGGAGACGACCTCTGGCCCGATTGAGATCACCGTCTATCCCGATGCCGCCCCGGTCAGCGCCGGTGACTTTCTGCGCTATGTCGATGATGGCCTTTATGATGGGCAGGGGTTTTACCGCGTGGTGCGCGCCGATAATGACCCGCGCGAGATGGGGATGAGCCTCATTCAGGGCGGGCGGCTTGATCGGGAAATGGTCGGCGAGCCTATCGCGCATGAGCTGACCACGGATACGGGCATCAGTAACGCCAATGGCGCCGTCGCGATTGCGCGTTTGGAACCGGGCACAGGCAGCGCGACTTATTTTTTCATCAATATTGGCAATAATGATTTTCTGGATACGGGCGGTTCGCGCAATCCCGATGGGCAAGGCTATGCGACCTTCGCGCGTGTCACACATGGGCTGGACGTTGCGCGCAACATCCAAACTATGGAAACTGTTTCGGAGTCGGATGAGGCGGTCACCCAAGGCCAAATGCTCAAAGATCCTGTCATCATCACGCGGGCTTACCGGAAATAATCAATCTTTGCAGCGCCTACGCCAATGGGGTCTTTCATCATCGCGCGCAGAGGTTTAGGACGCGGACATGTCCAAAAAGAAAAATAAGCCCTTTCGTCCCAAAGCCCGCCGCCCGCGCGGATTTGAAGATCGCACCTCTGATGTCTTGCGCGCCGAAGCCCGGCTGATCGAGGCGGCGTTTTCCGTCTATGATATACACGGTTTTGAACCGCTCCAGACGCCGGCCTTTGAATTTGCCGATGCGCTGGGAAAATTCCTGCCGGATGAAGACCGTCCAAATGTCGGTGTTTTCGCTTTGCAAGATGATGACGAACAATGGATGAGCCTGCGCTATGATTTAACGGCCCCGCTCGCGCGTTTTGTGGCCGAGAATTACGATGCGCTCGCCAAGCCTTACCGCCGCTATCAGGCGGGCAGCGTGTTCCGGAATGAAAAACCGGGACCGGGACGTTTCCGCGAATTTACGCAATGCGACGCAGACAGTGTTGGGGCCGCAGGTCCGGCCGCTGATGCCGAGATGATAATGCTCGCCGCAGAGGTCATGCGCGCGGC
>CAZSKH010000279.1:0-1348 GCA_964607395.1 uncultured Algimonas sp. | reverse complement strand
GGTCTCGGCTATTATACCGGCCCTGTTTTTGAGGCGGAACTTCTGACCGAGATTAAGGATCGCAAAGGGCGTCCCGTACGGATTGGCTCTGTTGGCGGCGGCGGGCGCTATGATGATCTCGTCTCGCGGTTCCGTGGACAAGCGGTTCCAGCGACGGGTTTCAGCTTTGGCGTGTCGCGTTTTCTGACCGCGCTGGAGCGGATGGATGCGTTGGAAGCCGAAGTAAAACCACCCGTCGTGATTTGCGCCTTTGATCGCTCGCTCATGGGCGAATATTTCAAACTGGCGGGTGAACTTCACGCGGAAGGCATCCGCGCGGAAGTCTTTGTCGGCTCGGGTAATGTCACCAAACAGATGAAATATGCAGACCGCCGCAACGCGCAAGTCGCAGTCCTCATGGGCAGCGATGAAATGGATGCGGGTCAGATTACGCTCAAGGATCTGTATGAGGGCGCAAAAGCCGCCGAAGCGATTAAATCGAATGAAGAATGGAAATCCTCCCGTCCGGCTCAAGAAACGGTCCCGCGCGGCACGTGGGTGGCGGCCGTGAAATCTATGTTGGCGGGTTAATTTTCGATAATGAAAATGCGGTCTTCAGCAGGGCGTCGCCAGAAGGGGATTTCGTCTGGTGTTTCGTTGAAGTGTAAGGTCAACATTTCAGGACTAATTGAGTCT
This sequence comes from uncultured Algimonas sp., assembly GCA_964607395.1. Taxonomy (GTDB): domain Bacteria; phylum Pseudomonadota; class Alphaproteobacteria; order Caulobacterales; family Maricaulaceae; genus Litorimonas. The sequence goes on along the minus strand of CAZSKH010000279.1, from coordinate 673 downwards.
CTTAAATCTGAAAATACGCATGGATAGCGGCGGGACTTCTTTCTCACAGATAACTTAAAAGCAGATGTCTTTTTAAAGCTGATCATAATCTGCATGGAACAAAAATAGTCGTCGCTTAATTCGTCAGCAGATAAAAAATGAAGATCTAAATCTCTGACTTCTATTTGTGTTAGGTCGAGGGTGTGGTCTTTCATAGAAGCGGTTTTGTTTTTAAATTCAACGGTGCCTTTGTCACATCCGCTGTGGCAAGCGCTGTATTTCATCACCAATGTTTCGTTTGGCTTTAAGGCCGAGATTGAGGGCGAATAAGTTTCGTCAGTCCGCATGAAAAGAGAAACCGCTGTTAGAAGTGTCAGGCCTAATAAGAGTTTCAAAAATAGTCGCATGCTGATTGCTTTCCTGTTCGAATTCATGTGGGGAGTTTGTATAGGGGAGACAAGTAATCATATGAATGGCGGCGTGACCTGCTAGGTTCATTAAAATCCGTTGAAGACTAATCTAGGACATACCGACACATGCAACAAACCTTAGAGATTTTTGATCGGTTGGTGCGTGAACTCCTCGCTGATGAAGCTCAAAATCCTGTGGCTGAATATATCCCGTCGGCGAGCCTCTATGAGCGTCTTGATCTGAAATTACAGAAAGACGGTATAAGCGCGGTGGAACTTGAGGC
>CAZSKH010000278.1:0-3282 GCA_964607395.1 uncultured Algimonas sp. | reverse complement strand
TTCCAACAGGGCAAGACTGCGGGATTACGATGGGCGCTGCGCCCATGACTGTTTTTGGTGGCTCTTGGCAAGTGCCGTTCCCCATATCAGTCGTTCCAACAGGGCAAGACTGCGGGATTACGATGGGCGCTGCGCCCATGACTGTTTTCGCAGGCTCTTGGCATGTGCCGTTCCCCATATCCGTTGTGCCAACTGGACAGACAGCCGGAATGACGGTTGGCGCGGGTTCAATGACTGTCCGCGACGGCGCCATACATGTGCCGTTAGATTGCTGCGTTGTACCAGTCGGGCAAGGCTGCTCAACAACAATCGCCGGACGTTGAACAATGCGCGGCGGGGCTTGGATTGTGCGCTGACGCACGACGGTCCGTGTCATTTGCGGCCGATATGTTGTGCGCGCTTGGATGGGGCCAGAGACGAATCCACCCGGGACTTGTGATGTTGCGCCGGGAAGCGGCACGGGCGGCAAAGGTGCGGGTCCGCCGAAACCAGCCGGAGCGCCGAAACCGCCGCCGTTAAACCCGACAGGTGCGCCATATCCGACAGGTGCGCCGCGCAACCCAACAGGCGCGCCAAAACCACCGCCTCGGACAGGACCAGAAGAGTAACGCGAATTAGACCGACCATTTGCCAGAGCATATCCGGCTGCGCCCCCTAGAACAGCGCCAATGGCTGTGCCTTCTTGGCGAACGCCCGACCCGGCGAGATTAGAGCCAATCGCGCCGCCAAGACCTGCGCCAATAGCAGTACCAGCGAGATTGCGGCCGTTAAAGCCGGGATTAAACTGTCCTGCATATGGATTGCCAAGGTAATTAGATTGTGAGTTACCAAAAGCTGCGCCAGCCAGTCCGCCCGCGAGCGCGCCGATAGCTGCGCCCTCAGTGCGATTTCCGGAACCGGCGATCTGACGACCAATAACGCCGCCGACGCCTGCGCCAACGGTGCCGCCAAGGACGGTATTATTGTCGAGACCAGCGAATTGAGCCGAAGCCGTTGCTGGCATCAAAGCCATGGCCGCAATTGCGGCGGTGGAAAGAAGGAATTTCATGTTAGGCTCCTCAAATGCCAAGAGTCCGCGCGCCCAAAGGTTCGCAAGGATATAAGTCAAATTTTAGCGCTGCCGGATTATTCCGGAACACCCACATCATTCGTGCCGATTGCTTGATGCAATTCTCACGCCGAAACTGTAGTCGAGTTAACATAAATGAGACTTGAACCAAAAAGCCTTCGCCTCAGACGGGAGTGAAGTCTTTGGAAAACCACAGAAAATCATCGAAGCAAAAGAAGAAAAAACCCGACCTACCGCTTTGGGGGCGGGGTAGGCCGGGCTCTTTGGACGAGGCGATTGCGCCACATCCGGGGGGATAATTGGCCCGCCCTATTGATTGGGGGAGGCGGGCCGTATCCATTTAATGGTCGCTGTAACACAGGTTCCGAGAGCTTCCGTGATAGTGACCACGGCGGGTTTGCTGCGGACGATAATCATTGCGGCGTTCTGCCCGTTTCTTGATCCGTCTCCGCTCTTTCTTCAGATATCTTAGCTGGCGGCCATTATCTTCCAGCGCGCGGCGCAGACCCGGACGATGACCGCGAGAATTTCTCAACTTACGCTTTAAGCGGTCACCCTCACGGCGGGTTTGCTCGATCTCGCGGTCGATCTGGTAGAGCGGATCAAAGCGGCGGCCATATCCACGATCCGTAGAGTATCCGCGATCACGTGAGTATCCACGGTCTGAACGATAGCTCCGGTTTGTTGTTGGCCGGTGAGTGTGACCATTATGGCCAACAGTCTGATAACCGCGTGTCGTCGTGGTTCGCGCTGGATAATGTGGCGTCGTCCGCGTTGGGTAATGGTTCGTGGTTGTCACGACGCGGCGGTCAGAGCGATTATATTTCTCACAATCGCTGGCACTATCGCCCAGAGCAGCCCCGGCGATGCCGCCGATAATCGCACCAAGGACAGCGCCTTCTGTGCGGTTGCCGCGACCGGCGATACTTTCGCCAATGGCCGCCCCAGCGGAGCCGCCAATCACGCCGCCCGCGACGCCATTGATCGTGTCTTTACATTTTTGGTAATCCGAGGCGGACGCAGAAAGGGGGGTTGCGAAGGCCATTGCAGCCAATGAGACTACAGCGAGAGCCGTTTTTGCTTTTTTGTTTTTGACGTTGGTCATTTGGCGAACTCCTGTTCGAAGGGAACGGTGAGAGAAGATGCTCTCGACCGATGACCTACGTCTAGGTGCGCTGCATTGAACCGACCCTGATGGGAAAGTTCATTTCGCGTTCAGAATGACTTAACAGACTGAAATATCAGGTATATTTTGTTAAAAATAATTCAACTTCGTCCAAAGCGGCGCCAGCTTCTGGGATGTATTCGTCGAAAATTTGCCAAACATGGGGCAACCCTCCGGCCCAGATTTGCAACTCCACAGGTGATCCCGCGGCTTTCGCTTTTGCGGCGAATCGCACAGCGTCATCTTCTAAAGCTTCTGTCGAACTGGCCTGTATCAGAGTTGGCGGTAGATTTGAGAGATCGTCATAGATCGGCGATTGGTCCGGATCGGATGGGCTCATACTATAATGATGCTGCATGGCAGGCAGGAGGAAGAGCTTTGGCATTTTCAAGATCGGTTTTAGCATAGGCCGTAACATATGATCGGTTTCCAGATTGCGCCGCATGGACGGGCTGGACATGGTTGCGTCAACGGTTGGGGAGAAGGCTATGACGGCGTCGGGTTGACGAGGCGTATTTTCACGCGCCCAATTTGACAGCATCAAGACGAGGTTCCCGCCCGCGCTGTCCCCTGCCAGTGCGAGGCTTTCAACGGGGGCCGCGCCTTCGGGTCCGTTTTCTAAAATCCAGCTGTAAGCTACCCGCGCGTCTTCAATTGTATCGCGGCGCGAGTTTTCCGGCATGAGGCGGTAATTCGGGGCAAAGACCGCCATGCCTGTGCGGCGAGCCAATTGCACGGTCAAGGGACGGTGGCTGATATCGCTACCGACCGTAAATGCGCCGCCGTGCATATATAGAAGACGTTTATTTGGGTCGGAGCCGGGCATAAGCGTCCAAGCCCCGGGGATGTCCTGCCCGTCAACGCTTATGGTGTCAGCGCGAAACTCGACATCATCGGGAAATACACGCGCCAATCCAGCCTCATCGAACCGCTCGCGCTTATCTTCCCACCCGCCTTTGGCATTTCCGGCCTGTGCGGGAACAACGAACATCTCGTGGATATAGGTGTTGAGATTATCGAGGCCCTCTGAGGGCTGCGCTGTCGCAAA
>CAZSKH010000277.1:0-3308 GCA_964607395.1 uncultured Algimonas sp. | reverse complement strand
CAAACACGCCTGTGTCATTCCGAATGATTGCCCCGTCATCCACCACCCCTTCGGCGGGCGGGCGGTATTTTACCAGCCGTCCGATGGAGGGCAGGAAATTGCGATAGGGGTCTTCTGCATAGATGCGCGATTCAATCGCCCAGCCTGTGAGTTTGACATCATCCTGCACCATGGAGAGCTTCTCACCCTGCGCGACGCGGATCATTTGTTCGACCAAATCCACGCCTGTAATGAGTTCCGTGACGGGATGTTCGACCTGTAGACGGGTGTTCATTTCCAAGAAATAGAAATTCTTATCCTTATCGACGATGAACTCGACCGTGCCTGCGCTATCGTAATCGACGGCCTTGGCGAGGGCGACGGATTCTGCGCCCATGGCGGCACGAGTTTCCTCGTCCAAGAATGGCGACGGCGCCTCTTCGATGACTTTCTGGTTACGGCGCTGAATGGAACATTCGCGCTCGCCGAGATAAATGCAATTGCCGTGCTTATCGCCGAGGACTTGGATTTCGATATGGCGGGGTTGCTCGACAAATTTTTCGATAAAGATGCGGTCATCGCCAAAGCTATTTGCGGCTTCATTCTTAGAGGATTGGAAACCTTCGCGGGCTTCTTCGTCATTATAGGCAATCCGCATGCCCTTCCCGCCGCCGCCAGCCGAGGCTTTAATCATGACGGGATAGCCGACTTTTTGCGAGATTTTGACGGCTTCTTCGGCGTCCTCGATCAGGCCCATATGACCCGGCACGCAAGACACGCCCGCTTCTTTGGCGAGTTTTTTGGAGGTGATCTTATCGCCCATCGACACAATCGCGTGGGGGTTCGGGCCGATAAAGGTGATCTTCTCTTTTTTGAGGCGTTTCGCAAATTCAGGATTTTCAGACAGGAAACCATAACCCGGATGAATAGCATCCGCGCCCGTATCCTTGGCGGCCTGAACAATTTTATCCATGACGAGATAGGATTGGCTCACAGCAGGCGGGCCAATATGAACGGCTTCGTCCGCCATCCCGACATGGAGCGCGTTTTTGTCAGCATCGGAATAAACCGCGACGGTAGAGATGTCCATTTTCCGCGCGGTCTTAATGACGCGACACGCGATTTCGCCACGATTGGCGATTAGGATTTTTTTGATTTTGGTCATACTGAAATCTGCAACTTATTTACTGTCTAGCCAAGCATTTTGAATGGCAAAAAATGTGTCGAAATCTGTCTTCCCGTTCAGGAATTTATCGTCTTTGAATTTCACAATGACTTTCGTATCAAATCTTATTCTAGGCTTCGCTGATTTGGTTGAGCCAAAGAACTTGAAAAACTCAATAACGAGAGCCAAAAAAGCTCCTCCGCCGTAAAACAAATATTTCAAAATATTTGTGTCGGTTTCACCGGAAACACGTCTGGCTTTCGGTTGGCGATTTAGAAACAAAATATCATTGGCAGGTATTTGCAAACCCACATAATCTCCACGTTTACAATGAAAGCTCCCGTTTAAGAATTGAACTGAGGCACCTAATTCCGCAAAGTTACTCGTCTCAACCTTAATCCAACCCATAATGCGCTACCAATTTTTCAACGTATTTTGAGATAACGGCAAGTTCCCATGCTTCTTCCACACACCCCTATCATCCCGATCATAGCGTTTTGAAAAAACGCTGGAATCGGGACCCATCTTCCGCAGTTCCGGTGATGGACCCCGTGTTTCCACGGGGTGAGTGGGTGTGGTGGGGTGGTTCGGCATTAAAGCGGCAAGTTCCCATGTTTCTTCCACGGGTTTTCTAGCTTTTTATCTTTCGCGAGGGCCATCATTCCGCAGCATCCAAAACCGGAGGAATAGCTCCTGGTGCGGGTTCACCCATTAGTAAGCCTTGCACGGAAATATCTTCATCCAGCGCGTCCCACGTTACGCCAGTCGCGCCGGGCAATATGCGGTAAGCTTTTCGTTGCTTTAGCGTTCCACTTTGCAAGCGGGGATACCACCAGAGCGGTGTGCTGAGCTGCCGTCCGTCTTCGAGATGAAAGACGAAACGATTACTTTCGAATGTGACCTTCTCAACTTTGGAGACGGCTATATCAGTTTTGGACATTGAAGTGGGCATTCCATCTCCTTTCGAACTCCTCACGATGAGGCCTTACAAATTTAACTATATCACGAACTTGCTTCGCTGATAAGTTTTCTACATCCTTGACCGAAAGATCATCCAGCCATATCTTTACTATACCGTCGCTTGTTTCGACATGAACATGTTTGCGCGGGCCTTCTTGAGAAAAGAAGAACACACGATATTTCCCTGTCCGCATAATGCTCGGCATTAAAGCGGCAAGTTCCCATGTTTCTTCCACGGGTTTTCTAGCTTTTTATCTTTCGCGAGAGCCAGCGCGCGGCAGATGCGTTTTCGGGTCGAGCGGGGTTGGATGACTTCGTCAATATAGCCGCGTTCCGCAGCACGGAAGGGCGAGAGGAATTTCTCTTCATAATCCGCGACATGTTCCGCCGTTTTCTCGGCATCGTCCAAATCTTTGCGGTGCAGGATTTCCACCGCGCCCTTTGCACCCATCACGGCGATCTGCGCGGTGGGCCAAGCATAATTAATATCATTGCGGAGGTGTTTCGGGGACATCACGCAATAGGCGCCGCCATAAGCTTTGCGCGTGATGACGGTGACTTTCGGGACTGTCGCTTCGCCGTAAGCATAGAGCAATTTCGCGCCATGTTTAATGACGCCGCCATATTCCTGATCCGTGCCGGGCAGAAATCCGGGGACGTCCACGAGGGAGAGCACAGGAATTTCGAAACAATCACAAAAGCGGATAAAGCGCGCGGCTTTGCGCGAGGCATTACTATCGAGACAACCCGCGAGGACCATAGGTTGGTTTGCGACCACGCCCACGGTTTGACCTTCCAGCCTGATAAAACCACAAAGTATATTCTTGGCGAAGTCTTCTTGGATTTCGAAAAAGTCGCCTTCATCGGCGATTTTCAAAACCAGCTCTTTCATGTCATAGGGCAGGTTCGGATTATCAGGGACTAGCGTATCAAGGCTTTCGTCGATACGATCATGTTCGTCATAAAATGTACGAACCGGTACGCCGCTGCGGTTGTTCAGCGGGAGGAAATCGAACAGGCGGCGGATTTCACTGAGCGCCTGCATGTCGTTGTCAAATGCCCCATCCGCAACGGAGGATTTGCTTGTGTGGGTTTTCGCCCCGCCCAATTCTTCGGCGGTGACGATTTCATTTGTCACGGGCTTGAGGACATCCGGTCCGGTCAGAAACATGTAGGAGCTATCGCGGACCATGAAGATGAAATC
>CAZSKH010000276.1:1567-3311 GCA_964607395.1 uncultured Algimonas sp. | reverse complement strand
TCCAAGGGTAAAGGGGCGAGCGCCTGCCCTGTCTGTCCGGCTTGCGCAATAGTCACCTCACCCGGCCCAAAACGTAGCCCGAAACGAGAAAGCGCCCAAGCCGCACCTTTCGTATCGGCAATCCCCATGCGCGAGACAATTTGCATATCAGACAGCCGCTCACCCGCATGGACCGCCATGGCCTCCTCCCCGCCAAATAAATGCGCGCAACCCGTGATGTCGAGAAACAAGCCGTCCGGACTATCCAGCGCAATCCAAGGCGAGAGACTATCCGCCCAGCGCCACAGCGCGCGCAGCAAGGCCGCCTCTCGCACAGCATTTGACGGCTCTGTCATCAAGCCGGGGCAAATCGCACGGGCATCCGGCAGGGACAAACCCACGGACAGACCCGCAGCCACAGCAGCCTCGCTCAAATGGGTCAGACGCCAGGCATTTTTGATCTCGGAAATCATCGCAAAACAATCCGCCACGCGCGGGTCGCCCCTGCGGACACGTAGATCAAGCGGCAGTTGCGGCAGCCAGATGTATAACACCCGCCTCATATGCGCCTCCGTTATTTTCTGGCTTTGTCCAATGGACTTGCCACGCGCCCAGCTCGCCTTTTCGGTTTTTGGTGAGTGACCACATCCATGTTTCGTCCCCAATATTGGACGCCTCGCAATGCCAGCGCGTCTCGCAAGCCGAGGTATGGGCGCGCCCGTGAATAAGGATAAGCCCAATGCCGCCGCCCTCTTGCGCCGCGATTTGCAAACGCCGCGACTCCCGCAGGTTCGGACCCGTGGACAACTCGATGATAACGCATGGCGCGCAGCTCGACCGCAAGGCTTGCTCTGCTGCCCAGAGCACTTCACTGCGGCTAATCCCTTCGGTTAGGATAATTCGTGCGGGGTCTAAAAATGCCTGTAACGCCGTCGGGGCCAAAGACCCAATATCGCGCGAGAGCCCAATCCAAATAATCGGGCCGGACAGGCGCGACGCCGTCAAAATCGCAAACATATCGGCGCTATCGCCCATGACCTCATGCACGCGGCCTTTCGCAAGGCGCACGGCCCCGGCCAAGCACAGCTCCTCACGAGCCTGTAATGTAAAAGACGCAAGCGTCCCAACATCACGGCGATTTATGATTTCGACAACGGACATTATGTTCCTATTTTGTTCTCATTCAAAACAGGGAGTCAAGTGAAAAGGAATTTAGTCCTAAATTTAGGTGTGGATGATGTGGGGTGGACCAATGAGTTGCGAGGTTTGGACACATCACACACTGTATGCAAAGGCATATTTTCCTTGAACGGATTTATGAACATCCTTCATTTCCCAAGAGATGCGGAGTATCTAATTATGGCAGGTTATTATCCTGAAACCTCACGTCCAACAAAAGAACAATATTCAATGTTGGGACAGATCATCTGTGAATATTCAATTTGTGACCACATCACAAAAACTACCCTTGCTCGAATGTCTGGAGCTCATTCTTACCTAGGCGCGGCAGTCGCCGATAAACTAACATCAAACAACAAAATCGACAGCCTTAGAAGTCTGATTGCCATACATTCAATACAATTCAGGTTCGGTTTGATTTCAGCAGAATTATGTGATGAAATATCCAGCTATGCGAATGATTTAGACTCACATCGCGCAATGAGAAATAAGTTTTCACATTGGATATGGATGAGGGCCACTGACGACTCAATTTTCGGAATCGATGGGAACCACAAACCTGCAAAAGACAAAAACCCTAATCATT
>CAZSKH010000276.1:0-1557 GCA_964607395.1 uncultured Algimonas sp. | reverse complement strand
GTACTCAACAGCTGAATTAAAAAACATCATATTGTCTATTGATGAGATGAATAGTTTTGGTCTTGAAATTAATGCTGAGCTTGCCTTGACGAGCAATACGTTTGTAGAAAAACTCCGCGAAAAATGGCCATAGTCATTCGCTATCTTTCCTCTCCCTTCAGTCCTCACTGTAATTCACGGCCTAGTGATTTGATGACCCCGCATAAAAGTCTATAACCCACCCATGTTCAAATATTTCGCCATCATCCTTGCTTGTCTCATGCTCGCTGCGCCTGCTTTCGCCGGGGACACTGCCGAGAAGCCTTTTGTCAAGAAACGCTATTCAATCAAGGGATCAGCCACGGTCGAAAAGATCGAGGGTCAAACTCAACTTGTTTTTTCCGAGGATTTCAAAACCAAAAACGGCCCGGATTTGAAGGTCTATCTCAGCACCCTGCCCATCGAGGATTTGACGGCTGCCACGGTCAATGAGAGCTCAATCCGGCTGTCTGTGTTAAAATCCAACAAAGGCGCGCAGAGCTATACCATCCCCGCCGATATTGATTTGAGCAAATATCAGAGCGTCGTTATTCATTGTCAGGCTTATACCGTGTTATGGGGCGGGTTTGACCTTTAAGATTTAGCGCGTAAGCGTAGGTTATGGTTACACAAACGCAGCTCGTCTCTCACCGCTTTCGCGGATTTTCCCCGCATGAAAATACGATAGCGGGCTTAAACGCTGCCCTCGATTTTGGCGTAGACCAAGTTGAGTTTGATATCCGCGTTGCGAAATGCGGAACGCCCCTCATCTATCACGACGAAGCGACCAAGACGGCCAGCGGTCGTCTCCGAAAAATTTGCGATGTTATGGCAGAGGGCCGCGAGGCTCTCGGCGGGGCCTTTGCCCATATGCCAACGGCGGAAGCCCTGTTTGAAGCGGCCGCCGCCCATCCGAATAAAGCCAAGCTCCTCATTGATATGAAAGATGCCGGATTTGAGGATATGCTCGTGGCCTTAGCGAAAGCGAATGGCCTGACCGACCGCATTGTCTGGGTCAGTTGGCTACCCGAGACGCTTTATGCTGTGCGGGACCTCTTGCCCAACGCCGAGCTGACTTTGTCCCATTGGTGCCAAAATCCGAATGCGGGCGTGCGGAAACTACATCAGGTTTTTGAAGCAGTAAACGGACACATTCCCCGCCCCCCTCGCCGCTTGATTCTCGGCGAACGTTCCGGATGGTTCGTTGACGGACCGCTGACGGGAGAAATGCGCGATTTGGTGCAGAATGTCTGTGTCCCAGCCAACATGGTCACGCGGGAATTAGTCGAGACTTATCAAGCATATGGCATCAAAGTCTCAGCCTTCTCCTATGTCACGCGAGACGGTTTGGACACGGCGGAAGCGGAGCTGGGGCTGGATGATTATTTCATCGATGCGAAGGTGGTCTTCGACAGCTTTAGCTAATCATTCGCGGGTTTATACGGATCGGACTCTTCAGGATTGCTATGCTGGTCTGGGCCCGTCTCTTCCGTTGGAATGGCATAACCGCCCGTCAGCCATTGCCCCAAATCCAGATCG
>CAZSKH010000275.1:0-3383 GCA_964607395.1 uncultured Algimonas sp. | reverse complement strand
GTAAGGGTGAAGACCTCGTCCCGGGCGGGTCCTCCGGTGGCTCGGCGTCGGCAGTCGCGGCGGATTTATGCTTAGGCGCGACCGCGACGGATACAGGCGGCTCTATTCGCCAGCCTGCGTCGTTCACAGGTACAGTTGGGATTAAACCGACCTATGGCCGTTGCTCGCGTTGGGGCACGGTAGCGTTTGCCAGCTCGCTCGACCAAGCGGGACCGATTGCCAAGACCGTCAAAGACAGCGCGATTTTGCTGGAGTCTATGGCGGGATATGACCCGAAAGACTCGACGTCTATCAATGCCGAGGTTCCCAATTGGGCGGCCAGCTGTGGGCAATCCGTCAAAGGGCTGCGCATTGGTATTCCGAAAGAATATTCCATCGATGGTATGCCCAAAGATATTCAATCACTTTGGGACCAAGGTATAGCCTGGATGAAAGCCGCTGGTGCGGAAATCGTCCCGATCACGCTGCCCCATACGAAATATGCGCTGCCTGCCTATTATGTTGTGGCCCCTGCGGAAGCGTCTTCTAACCTCGCGCGTTATGACGGCATGCGTTATGGCCTGCGGGTTGACGGCAAGGATTTGGCTGACACCTATGAGCGAACCCGCACGGAAGGCTTCGGAGACGAAGTCCGCCGCCGCATCATGATCGGGACCTATGTGCTGTCGGCTGGTTATTACGACGCCTATTATTTGCGCGCGCAAAAGGTCCGCACGCGGATTGTTGAGGATTTCGAAAACGCATGGGAAAGCTGCGACGCCATCCTCACGCCAACGGCCCCCAGCGCGGCCTTTGCAGTTGGGCGTAAGGTCAGCGATCCGGTGCAAATGTATCTGAACGATATTTTCACGGTCACGACGAACCTCGCGGGACTGCCGGGGATTAGCGTGCCTGCGGGATTGGATAAGGACGGCTTGCCGCTGGGCTTGCAGATTATTGGCCGGGCGATGGATGAGGCGACGGTGTTTAAGGCGGCGACTGCGTTGGAAGATGCTGCTGGGTTTAGTGCGAAGCCTGAGACGTGGTGGGTTTGAGTGGGAGTCCATCTTATATTGTTCAATCATAAGACTAGGAAGTCTTATGATTTGGGTAAAATTCTTGGAGGTGGGTCAGTTGACTACAAATTATCAAATTACATTAGTTTTGAGGAGATATCCGAACAAATGTTTATAGATTACCGAGATCAGGTTTTAGTTGAAAATATTGATCAACCTATTGAGCTTGTTAAATCAAATTCACAGCGTCATGGTGATTTACTATCAATGAAATTTAGACATTTTACTGTGGCTGATGTTCTCTTTCATAGAGACGGCACCACTTACTGATGACGCTTCTGGACCCCAGCTCAAGTTGTTTGTGAACAAACAACAGGCTGGGGCGACCGGAACTAAAAATAACACTCCGATTACCCCAGCGGAGGCTGGGGTCCAGTTGGAACTAAACGAAAGGCGGGTGTGATGTTTGACAAGTTATTCTATGTCTACATTATCACTAACTTTCGAAACGGAACATTATATATCGGACAAACGGATGATCTGGGAAAACGAATGGGTGAACATATCCATGAGGTTTTCGAAGGATTTTCCAAAAAGCATAAACTCAAATCTCTCGTTTGGTTCGAGGAATTTGAAACGCGAGAAGAGGCTTTGTTGCGCGAGAAGCGGATGAAGAGTTGGCATCGCGGTTGGAAATTGAAATTGATTGAGGAAACTAATCCGCACTGGATTGATATTAATAGAAGCGCAGTTTGGCCTTTGCCTGACGAAAAGCTGTTTCCGGAGTTGTATGCTCAATGCCTTGAGTGCGCTCTGGACCCCGGCCTTCGCCGGGGTGGACGGAAATAAAAGGAAGCATGACCATGTTCATAGCCCCCCGCATTGCGGATAAAAAAGACTGGATCACCACGGAGACGGGTGATTGGGAAATCATTATTGGGCTTGAGGTCCATGCCCAAGTGGCATCCGATTCCAAGCTCTTCTCCGGCTCGGCCACGGATTACGGCTCTGCGCCCAATACGCAGGTGTCGCTCGTCGATGCGGGTATGCCGGGTATGTTGCCCGTTGTGAACGAGTTCTGCATCGAGCAGGCCGTGAAAACGGGGTTTGGCCTGAATGCGAAGATCAACCTCTTCTCGCGCTTTGATCGCAAGAATTACTTCTATGTCGACCTCCCGCAGGGCTACCAAATTTCACAGTTTGAGTTTCCGGTTGTGGGCGAGGGCGAGATTGAAATTCTGCCGATTGATGCGGACGGTAATGTCGGCGAGCCCGTAAATGTTGGGATTGAACGCCTCCATTTGGAACAAGATGCAGGTAAATCCGTGCATGATCTCTCGCTGGATGAGACCTATGTCGATTTGAACCGCTGTGGTGTGGCGTTGATGGAGATCGTCTCCAAACCTGATATGCGGTCCCCCGAAGAAGCCTCTGCCTATGTCGAAAAATTGCGCGGTAGCGTCCGCGCGCTGGGGACCTGTGACGGCGATATGGAGAAGGGCAACCTCCGCGCCGATGTGAACGTATCCGTGCGCCGCCCCGGCGGAGAGCTGGGCACGCGTTGCGAAATTAAAAACGTCAACTCCATGCGCTTCATCCGTCAGGCCATTAATTATGAAGCCCGCCGCCATATCGATATTCTCGAAGCGGGCGGAGAGATCGATCAGGAAACGCGTCTATTCGATAGCGTCAAAGGCGAAACCCGGACCATGCGCTCCAAAGAAGATGCGCATGATTACCGCTATTTCCCCGACCCCGATTTGCTCCCGATTAAGCTAGAGAAGAGCTTTGTCGATAAGATCAAATCCAACATGCCGGAAATGCCGGATGTGCGCAAAGCGCGCTTTATGGCGGACTACGGCCTACCGGAATATGACGCGCGGATTTTGACATCTGACAAGGTGAAGGCCGATTTCTATGAGGCTGTAGCAAAAGGGCGCGACTCAAAGATTGCGTCTAACTGGACGATGGTGGAACTCTTCGGTGCGCTGAATAAGGCGGGTGTCGAGTTGGAAGACAGCCCTGTCTCGGCGGATGCACTCGGCGGGCTGATTGACCGTATTCTGGACGACACGATTTCAGGCAAGATCGCCAAAGGCGTGTTCGAGAAGATGTTCGCGGGCGAAGGCTCTGCGGATGAAATCATCGAACGTGATGGCCTCAAACAGGTCACGGATATGGGCGCGATTGAAGCCATGGTCGATAAGGCCATCGCAGATAATGCCGGCCAAGCCGCCTCCGCCAAAGAAAACCCAAAACTCCTCGGCTTCTTCGTCGGCCAAGTCATGAAGGCCTCCCAAGGCAAAGCCAACCCGCAAGCCGTGAATAAGATTTTGCGCGAGAAATTGGGGCTTTAATTGCTTTCTCTTGCAGAGTGCCGCGACATTA
>CAZSKH010000274.1:0-3393 GCA_964607395.1 uncultured Algimonas sp. | reverse complement strand
GGATGGAGGCGTTTGTCGACGTCTTTATAAAGCGAGGCGACGATCTCGCTAATGTTGTTGAGCCCCGATCCCAGCGCGCCCAAAATTTGATTTTCGCGTGCAATGCGGTGATCGATATAGGCCTGCACAAAGGGGCGAACCTCTGTGATGGCCGCGCCATGTGTGGGCCGGAGAATATCAAAGTCACGATCAAGCACCGTATTGAGGCTGTTGAGGTAATCGCCCATATGCCCATCGGGTGGGGACACAACAGAGGTCGACCAGCCCATAATATGATCGCCTGAAAACAAGGTGTTTTCTTCATGCAGGGCGTAGCAAAGATGATTGGAGGTATGACCCGGCGTATGGATGGCTTCCATCGTCCAGCCGTCGCCTTTGATGATATGCCCGTTGCGAATTTCGACATCTGGCATGAATGTCAGATCGTCACCGGCCTCGAGGCGAACCTCTCCATCTTCGGGCGGCGTAGGTTGAAGGCCGAAGCCGTAAACTTTGCAGCCATGTTTCTTCGCCAGCGGTTTGGCGAGCGGGCTGTGGTCAACATGATGATGAGTGACAAGGACATGACTGACGGTGCGGCCCTCCAGCGCGCGGTCTAAGGCTGCTACGTGGTTCTCGGTGGTGGGGCCGGGGTCAATCACACAAACCGAGTCAGTTCCGATAATAAATACGCCGGTCCCCGTAAAGGTGAAGGGACCGGGATTATCGGCGATGACGCGCTGCACCAGCGGGCTGAGCTGCGCCGCAACGCCATATTCAAACTCAAATGTTCTGATAAAAGGAATGCTCATGATAGGCGTTCCAATAGCGAGGTTCTTAAAGCTTGGCCAAGGATTTTGACGGCGGATAACTTATATTTGATGGGCAAGGCTAAAGGCGGCCCCATATCGGTTTTATTGACGTCCACAATATATATGCGTCCATCATCCGCATCTCGCAAAATATCCAAACCACCCCAATCCAACTGCATCGCCGCGCAGAAGGTCTTGATCTGCGTGAGTTCCTCCGCGCTGAAACAGTCTCTCGGATCGGCCATCCGCACGCGTGTGTTCAGATTGGCGAAGCGTTGGTCAACTGGCCGCTCCTTGAGAAACACCAAAGGCATGTTGCCGAAGACTGTCGGGCAGCGGTAATCAAGAACGGTGCCGTCTTTGGTCTTATTATCAATGAGCTTTTGATAGACACGGCCCGGCCTCGCCGCGGTCGGTGCGTGATGAATTTGCCCGTCGTGAACCCCGTTCTCCTCGCCTTTCTCGAGAAAAGGCCCATTGGCTGTGCAGGGGTCGAGAGAGAGGTCATATCCGAAAACAGCCTGAAACGTCTGCGCCACATGGGATTTGGAAATATCGGTGCAGAGGCCGTTGAGTGTCGAGCCGTCAGGTGGTGGTCCGTCTACTCGGGTGAGATCAGAGAAGTGGAGGGTTATATCCGCAGGCTCTTCAGGCTTCGCGGCCTGGGTCAGTCCTGATTGCCGTAAAACGCCCCAAAGTAAATACCAAGGCCGGGGCGCGCGCGGTTCAAACCCAATTTTTAATGGTAACTCGGACGCGGGGCGGCGCAGCCTTTCCCGCAAAATATAATAGCCGCCGCGCCAGACATCCAGCGCCAGCGCCGGGGTAAAGGCGATCTCCGCCCCTGTTTCCCGAACGCGCACGCCGCGCCAAGACCAGTCGAAGTCAGAAAATACGGACATTAAAACCTACTGATTCCCGAAAAACTCAAAAGAAAACTGCAATCATGCATAAAACAGCCGTTGATGAACAACTTCGCACAATAAGGTGACAAAATTGTCACACAAAGCGGCAAATGACAGAAAATCGTTACCAAACATTCATAAGGTGACTTGAAGCCCCGACCAGACTCTCCTTTAACGAAGGTCAGATGCGAGAATACTCGCACATCCATACAGTTCGGAAGGGGTTCCAAAGTGAATGACACTATAAAGAAGTATTTATTGCAATCGACCATGATTGCAGGATTGATGACAGCCGGTTTCGCGGCTCCCGCTTATGCGCAAGTTGCTGATGATGATTTGGCCGTCGATGTAATCGACGAAGAAGTCGTTGATGCCGAAGACGACGAAGCGGATACAATGATCGTTACGGGGTCTCGCCTGAAACGAGATACATTCTCTTCGACTGCGCCAATCCAGGTCATTACCGCAGAGAACGCCGCGCAAGAAGGCTTGTTCAGTGCTGTTGAAATTCTACAGACAAATGCTGCTGCGTCAGGTCAACAGATCGACTCAACCTTCCAAGGCTTTGTTCTGGATAACGGACCGGGTTCTGAGACTGTCAACCTCCGCGCTCTTGGTGCCGACCGGACGCTCGTCCTCTTGAACAGCCGTCGTATTGGGCCGTCAGGTGCCGAAGGAGCGCCAACGCAGCCATCTGTTAACTTGATTCCGAATACAATGATCGACCGGATTGACCTTCTCTTAGACGGTGCGTCAGCGGTTTATGGTTCTGATGCGATTGCCGGTGTTGTTAACATCATCCTGAAAAACGACTACGACGGGCTGGAGCTCGAAGCTTTTGCTGATACGCCAGAGCAGGGCGCAGGTCAGGATTACTTTATTGGTGCGCGTTATGGTAAGAATATCGACCGCGGCTTTATCGGTGGTGCGATTGAATATAACTACCAAGACCCTTGGTTTGCATCAGACAGAGACTTCCTGACAAATGGTGGTTTGGGCTGTAATACAAACCTCGAAATCACTGAGAGCGGAGAGCTTCGCAGAGACGATATTTCAAACACACGTTTGGATAATGCGCTGGGTTTGACATCAAATCCCGGGCCGTGTGTGCCTTCCAGACTGACTCAGCGTTTTGCGACGCTAGATGGTGGTTTTGGGTCTGTTTACTTCCAGCCTGACATCAATAACACTGGGTTTGGGTTCTCAGAATCGACACTTTTTTCTGTTCCGATTGACGGGAATGGCGACGGAATTCGTGATGTAGATTTTCCAAGGTTCTCGCCAAATGGTCAGCAATCTGAAATTCAGCAAATTGCCAACGAGCAAAAGCAATTTTCAGCTTTTGCGAATGGTGAATATACCTTCGAAGGTGAAATGAACAATACGGCCTATTTTGAAGCGCTTTATGTCGAACGTGATATTGATAGCGTGAGCGGTCAGGGGCAGCTTTTCCCGACGGTGCCTGCCAACAACCCATTTAACCCGTGTAACATCGCAAATAACGATTGTGGCGCGGCTTATAATAATGTTTTGACCAGCCCGACCTATTTAGAAAACTTCCAAGCCTTCTTGAACACAGATCTAAACCCGTTTGGTACTGACAACTGTTTCGGGATCGGTGATGATCCATTTTGTTCACCGCAGACCTTCGGGCTCCTGCGCCCAACAGGCGTTAGTTTAGAAGTGCTTCCAATTGT
>CAZSKH010000273.1:0-3406 GCA_964607395.1 uncultured Algimonas sp. | reverse complement strand
CTATCGATTCTATCTGGAGAAGGATAGAAATTAGAGTCGCCAGTGTTTTTCATCTTAACTCCAGTAAGTTTGCAGATAAATTTCTGCTCATTCATTTTTTGCACAATAAGCTCTTCCAATTCTATATGGTTCATATCAGTTGACTTAAATTTTGTTGTTCGAGTTACGATACTGCCAGATGCTTTTACTGTTTTAAGAATTGTCGCAGCCAATTTGTTAGCGTGATCTTCCCAAGACGAATCTGTATTAGCTGGAAGATGCCCGACATCTTGTAGTGACACCCAATACCGCCGAAGTGTTCGACGAATGCTAGGCATAGTTTGGTGGTCCTTGCAAAATTGTTCGAATGAAGCCTCTAAGCTTGTATAAAATGATGATCTCTCGTCCACCTTTATCGACAGCTTTGAGACAATGCCGTCAACTTTCGTTCCATCCCTATTTTTCTCTCTCACTGCCTTTTCATGGTCTTGAATTGAATTATTTTTGAAGCCTACGAATCGAGTCGGTGCGAATACCCACTCACCATCATTTAGGTATACGAAAAACCGTTTATGGTTTTTTAGCATGCTTCTAGCTTTATCGATTTTGTCTCCGTTCCTCAAAGACTCTAAAAATTTAGCTGAATTAGATTCAGCTTCAGCTAGTTCAGTAATGATTTCAGCCATTATTTTTGCTCTCTTTCTATATGTTATAAATTATCAAGCCTTTTTCTTGATTCAAGATGCGGTTGGAAAAGCCCTCGGGTCAAGCCCGAGGATGACGTAGGATTTGAGTGTGTTAAAGAGCGCCATGCGCGCTGACCAATATCTCACCACTCATGGCCATTACGACTCCCGCGCGCGGGCGCAGGCGGCGATTAAGGCTGGCCTTGTGTCTGTTGATGGGAAGATTGTTAAAAAACCATCTGAGAAAATCAAAAACGGCGCGGTGGTGCAGGCGGGGCGGGAGCACCCATGGGTGTCGCGCGGCGGTGTAAAGCTGGATCATGCGCTGACGTTTTTTGGCGTCGATCCAGCGGGATTGACCTGCCTCGATGTCGGGGCGTCGACGGGCGGGTTCTCGCAAGTGCTCGTCGCGCGCGGAGCGGCGAAGGTTTATGCGGTCGATGTCGGGCATGGGCAATTGCACAAGGACCTGCACGGCGAGCCGAAAATAATCTCTATGGAAGGGCAGGATGCCCGGACCTTATCGCCAAAAGATCTATCGCCGGCGCCGAACCTCATTGTCTGCGACGCCAGTTTTATCTCCGCCATGAAAGTCTTAGAAATCCCCTTGCGCCTGTCAGCGGCAAAGGCCGATCTTATCACTTTGGTCAAACCGCAATTCGAAGTGGGGAAAATCAATATCGGGCGTGGCGGCTTGGTGAAATCGGAAGAGCTAGGCCTGCGCGCCCTAGATACGGTCCGGCATTGGGTGCGTGAACAAGGTTGGAGCGTGATTGAAACCTGCCCGTCGCCGATAAAGGGCGGGTCAGGCAATACCGAATATCTGCTTCACGCGCGGCGGCTGTAGACCGGCCAAAAAAAACCCCGCTTCGTGAAAAGCGGGGGGCCTAAGTGTTTTATCTATTTACCGTGACGGCGACGATTATTGTGTCTGGCACGATTGTTGTGACGGCGATTGTTAAAATGCCTGCGATTATTGAACCTACGATCATTAAAATGCCTGCGGTTGTTGAACCTTCTGTTGTTAAATCTGCGGTTATTAAACAATCCACCGGAGCCGATGTTTATGGAGAGATTTGTGCGCGGGCGGCTGTAATAGGACGGGCGGCTGTAATAAGGCGAGCCAAAGGTTGTCGTGGTATAAGTCCGTGTCGGATAGTGGCTCCCGTAATAGGGTTGGCTGTGATATACAGGCCGGCTGTAAGTCTGATACCCTTGATTATAATAGGCCCTCGCTGGAACCTGCTGGTAATACCCACCTTGTGAGTATCCGCTGTTATAATAGCCTTGATTGTAGCCGCCATGGTGGTTTGAGCCTCCGCTGCCGCCGATGACCGCGCCTAATGTGCCGCCGATAAGGCCGCCAGCGATACCATATTCATCGCTCAGACCACGCGGGGCAATGCCGTCTCCGAGGGCGGCACCTGCGACGCCGCCAATAACAGCGCCGAGGAGCTGTCCGCCCGAGTTGCTGCTGCTTTGATGTGAATGCGCATAGCCATTGTCATGTGCGCTGGCCGAAGTGGCAAAGGCGAGCGAGGTCGTCGCAATGGCGATAGCTGCGGTTTTGAACGAGAGGGATGTTGACATAAGAGGTCCTTTCAGCGGCCAGATAGAAATAGCATCTGTGGTTAGACAGACGTTTCGACGACTTTTCTAATAGGCCTTAGCTGAATGGAAGCTGAGTTCCCGGATTAACTTTTTGTTAATATTTGGTTAGCTGCCGGATGGATTCTCGGACGATCAGGGTCCCAAAATGACGAAACGCCCCGTCCCAGAGAGACAGAGCGTTCCTATTCGCACGAGGACGTGTGGGGCATCCGCCGCACGAATGCTAAAAAATAGCGCCCATTGGGGGCGCTATCTTAATTAGTGATGGCTTTTACAGCTTGATTTGTGATGTGAACCGCTGTCGATTTTACGACCATTGGCATCATACATCGTATCGCTATCGCCATAGCAATATTCGCCGCCATTAACGATTGTGTCAGGGATGCTGTGTGCGCTGTCTGTGTGGCACGTACGGCTGGATTCGTATGCATCAAGTTCGCAGGTCGGAGCAGGCGCTGGTGTGTAAACCGGTGCCGGCGTGTAGACAGGCGCAGGAGCCGGTGTGTAAACTGGGGCGGCTTCAATGACGCGCGCTGGTGCTTCACAGGTTCCGTTACCCAGATCAATTGTGCCTGATGGACACGCTTGGTTCACAACGATTGGCGCTTGACCAACAACAGTTTTGGCTGGCTCTAAGCACGTTCCGTCGCCCTGATCCATCGTTCCGACGGGGCAGGATTGTGGAATGACAACCGGCGCTGCACCCATGACTGTTTTTGGTGGCTCTTGGCAAGTGCCGTTCCCCATATCTGTCGTCCCGGATGGGCAAGACTGAGGGATGACAATCGGTGCTGCGCCCATGACAGTTTTAGCTGGCTCTAGGCAGGTTCCGTCGCCTTGATCCATTGTGCCGACTGGGCAGGATTGCGGGATCACGATAGGTGCTGCGCCCATGACTGTTTTTGGTGGCTCTTGGCAAGTGCCGTTCCCCATATCTGTCGTCCCGGATGGGCAAGACTGAGGGATGACAATCGGTGCTGCGCCCATGACAGTTTTAGCTGGCTCTAGGCAGGTTCCGTCGCCTTGATCCATTGTGCCGACTGGGCAGGATTGCGGGATCACGATAGGTGCTGCGCCCATGACTGTTTTTGGTGGCTCTTGGCAAGTGCCGTTCCCCATATCTGTCGTCC
>CAZSKH010000272.1:0-3490 GCA_964607395.1 uncultured Algimonas sp. | reverse complement strand
TAGCGGGTTCTCCACAGCTAATGGCTGTAGGTGATTCGATTAGCTGTGGAGAAGTCCGGTTTTTGTCCTGACTTGCCCCCGACTGCAAACCCCTCCATTGATATCCTAAGTTTAACTGGGGATTTCACCATGTATGCGGATGAGATTAAGCATTTCGCAGAGAGTCTGAAACAGGTCTACGCCCTGCCGGGCCGCGCGCAGCCCGAAGATCAGCTCAAAAACCCTGTCGCGGCATTGTTCACATCTATCGGCGAGCACGGCACGGCTAGTATTGAAACAACCACAGAAACCGCACTTCAAAAAATTGGTGTGCGGCCTGATATCGCTGTCTATGCCGATGGGTTGGTCAATGGGCATATTGAGCTAAAAGCCCCGGGCAAGGGCGCAAATCCCAAAGCTTTTACGACACCGCATGATAAGGCGCAGTGGAAGAAAATGCAGTCTTTGCCCAATCTGATTTATACGGACGGACGGAATTGGACCCTCTGGCGGCGAAACCCCAAAGCCAAGGAATCCGCCGCGATTCGACTCGAGCCTGTCAAGCAAGTCGCCTTTGAAGGCGATCCGGTCACGCGAGGCGCAGATGCGATCAGTGAGAAAAATATTCGCGATCTGTCCAACCTGTTTGAAACATTCTTGGCTTGGGCTCCGCTGCCGCCCTCTACCGTGACCGAGTTGGCAGGATTTCTCGCCCCGCTCGCAAAACTCATGCGCGAGGAAGTCAGCGCCGCGCTGGAAATTGGCGGGTCAGCCCTGCGTGTGTTGTCGGATCAATGGCGCCGCGAATTAATGCCCGGTCTGGACGATGGCCAATTTGCCGATGCGTATGCGCAAACGGTTGTCTACGCCTCGACCTTGGCAGCTTTTGAGGACCCGCAAGCCATTGCGGAAAGCCGCGCGCCGCGCGTTTTGGAAGGTATTAATCCCGTTTTGTCCGAAGCCTTAACAATGCTATCGAATCCCAAGGCGCAGACGGAACTCAAGACCAGCTATCCCCTGCTGAAGCGCTACCTAAAAACCATGCGCCGCTCTCAAATTAAAACGGAGAGCGCGGATTTATGGCTCTATTTCTATGAGACCTTTCTGGCGGAATATGATCCGAAACTGCGCAAGAATTACGGCGTCTATTATACGCCTGTCGAAGTTGTGGATTTGCAGGTTCGTTTGGTGGACGAACTGCTGCGCACAAAATTCGCGCGGACGCTGGGGTTTGCGGATGAGAGCGTCACCGTGCTGGACCCTGCCGTTGGCACCGGAACCTATCCCGTGGCGGTGGCGCGTCATGCCTTGGACGCCGTCAAGGATTACGGCCCCGGGCAAATGGCAGAAACCGCACGGCTGCTGGCGAAAAATATTCACGGCTTTGAAATTCTCGTTGGTCCCTATTCTGTTGCGCATTTACGTCTGCGCGAAACATTGCTGGCCCCCTTGCGCCGCGCGGCAGAAGAGGCCGGGCAGGACCCGAATGAGGCAACGTTGAATACGCGGATAAATATCTATCTGGCCAATACGTTGGAAAGCCCGAACGTCACCCCGACGGGCGCATTGAGCCTATCGACACAATCCCTCGTCGCGGAACATGACGCAGCGCAAAGTTTGAAACGGGACAGGCGTATTCTGGTTTGCATTGGCAACCCGCCCTATGACCGCCAGCAAAAAGACAGCGGCGAGAATGAGGATGATATTCGGCGCAAAGGCGGCTGGGTCCGCTTCGGCGATCAACTGGAGGGCGGAGCGAAACTGGACGCCCAAGGCGAACGGCCCATCCTACGCGATTTCCTCGACCCCGCCTCGGCGGCGGGGCAAGGTGTGCATCTGAAAAATGTCTATAATGATTATGTTTATTTCTGGCGGTGGGCGCTGTGGCGATTATTTGAGCAGCAAGAGGGCGGCGGGATTGTCTCCTTTATCACCGCCTCCAGCTATTTGGCAGGCCCCGGATTTGTCGGCATGCGCGAAAAAATGCGCCGCGAATTTGACGAAATCTATGTTATTGATTTGGGCGGCGATAATTTGGGCACACGTAAAACGCCCAATGTGTTTCAGATCACCGTGCCTGTTGCAATTTGTGTCGGCTACCGCGCGGGCGACCCGAACCCAGACACACCCGCAGATGTTCATTACGTCCGTCTACGCGGGGACACACGCGGCGAAAAACTTGCGAAAATTAGAGACCAAGGCACATTGGCGGAGATGGGGTTTCAACCCGCCGCAGCAGGCTGGCTCGACCCGTTCCTCCCCGAAGGTGAAGGGCGGTATTTTGATTGGCCGAAATTGGCGGATTTATTTCCATGGCAACATTCGGGCGCACAGTTCAAACGAAGCTGGCCAATTTCGGAGAACAGGACCACGTTACAGAAGAGATTAGAGAAGCTAATCAATAGCAATTTTGATTCAACTCTATTCAAAGATACGAGAGACAGAAAAGCGGTTAACCTAACCCAATCTGATTTCGATGAAGTGGATATTGGGCGATATGCTTATAGAACCTACGATCGGCAATATGCGATTGTTCATTCAGGCGTCGGAGATTATTTAAGAGCGCCTTTGTTAAATTCCAGAAGTGGCAATCAAATATACTTTAGCTCATTACTAAACATACCATTTAGTGTAGGTCAGGCAATTAATGTGTCCGCGTTATTACCGGATATGGATAATTTCCGGGGCTCATTTGGCGCAAAACATGTTCTGCCTCTATACCGCGATGCGGCGGCGACGCAGCCCAATGTCACGACGGGGCTCTTGCCGTTTTATCCGCGCGTTATGGCCACGCGGTCACGGCAGAGGATTTGGCCGCCTATGTCTATGCGCTATTGGGCGGGCAGAGTTATACGCAGCGCTTTTGGAATGAGCTTGAAACGCCGGGTCCCCGCGTCCCGATTACAACCGATGCGGCCCTGTTCACCCGCGTGGCCGAAGCCGGACGCGCGCTCATTCATTTGCACAGTTACGGTGAGCGGTTCGGACCTGCGTCAGGCCTGCCGGATGGGGAGGTTTCACAATCCGGTAGTGTGGGAGACCGCCTGCCCGAAACCCATGAATATGACCCAGAAACCGGAGAGCTGCGCATCGGCGGCGCGGTGTGGGCGCCCGTTTCTCCCGCCGTGTATGAATTTGAAGTCTCGGGCCTGAAAGTCGTCAAAAGCTGGATTGATTACCGCAAAGCCGTGCGGTCAGGGAAAAAATCTTCGCCGCTGGATGATATTCGCCCCGAACGTTGGGACGCGGCCACCACGCGGGAGCTAACGCATCTTCTGCGGATATTGGAACGAACCTTGGCGCGAGAACCTGATCTTTCGGCCCTATTGGATGAGGTCATCGCCAGCGACGTCTTTACAGAAGACGACCTTCCCGCCCCGACAAAAGCAGATCGCGATGCGCCCAACCCCCCCGCGGCGGAAGCGGTCGGCAGCTTGATATAAGGAGTTTTCGTTAGTTTGAGAAACCATCTGGACGCGCAGAACGCGCTCACCTATTGGCATATCATGTC
>CAZSKH010000271.1:0-3508 GCA_964607395.1 uncultured Algimonas sp. | reverse complement strand
AGCGGCGAGCCCTTCGTCAATCCCATTAAAGCCCGTATCTTACGCTGGCGGAGTTAGAGATGAAGAAACTCACGTTATGCCTATGTACGCTTGGAATTATTTTATCTATCGTCCTCATAGCCTATCTGGCGGCAGCCCCCGATTTCTCTAACTTCGATGAAGATACACCGGACCCCACTTACTTTGTGGCTGCGGAAGGCGTAAAACTCCGCCTTTATCCAGATGATTATCGAAAGCGCTATTCGACGCCAGTTCCAACGTTGATTATAGATATAGTCGCCCCAACGGGCAAAGCGACAAAGGCCGATACGCCAACTCCCGGCGTAAGGTTCGACTATTCAGGACTCTCAAAAGCATCAGAATTAAACAATTATTACGCTGAGGGCTTTCGCACAGAAGCTGACCAAATCGAGATTGTAGGTATTGCATTACCAGGTGTTTACGGGGGGAAAGGCGATTTCTCCCTATCTGATGATATCCTAACTATCCAATATCTTAACAATGCGATCGACGCCCTCATAAAAGAGCTAAATCCAGAACACCTTGTCGTGTCCGGTCACTCGGCCACGGGAAAACTCGTTTCTGGTTTACTTACCAAACGCGACGACATGAATTGTACCGTGATTAGTCATGCTTATTTTGACAATGATAATCTCATGTCGAAATACGGATGGACGCACCATTACACTGGAAATAAAAATCCTTACAATTTTGCCGATCACGTGAATCAAATCATTAAAGACCCTAATCGTGAAGTGCATATATTATCGAGCGAGAAGGATATGAATGTGCCCCATGAAGAGGCCATGAAATTGAATGAAGTTTTACGCGAAAGGGGAGAAATCGTATATCTTTGGAACATTACTTATGAAGGGTTGCCAGATCACGGATCAACCTCTTACGCGTTAAAATATGCTGCGGGTTGCGCGCGAAAGGTTTCGGCACCCTAAATGTCCCCGGACCTCATTCTAGCGTTGTTTGATGGGTTGGGTATTTTTGTCTTTGGGCTGTCCGGCGGTCTCATGGCAGTGCGGCAGAAATTTGATCTGCTGGGCGTTATCGCCATTGCATTCTTACCCGCGATTGGCGGCGGGACCTTGCGCGATCTCTTGCTGGACCAACCTGTGTTTTGGCTGACCGACACCTATATTTTGTGGCTTCCAACCCTCGCAGGAATTCTAGCTTTTATCTCGCCCGACCGCCTGTCCCGCATCCGAAGTCTCAAATGGATTGACGCGGGCGGGCTGGCATTATTCGCCGTGGTCGGCGCGTCCAAAGCCATGGAGTTAGGATATGATTTCGGGATTTGCGTGTTGATGGGAACCATGACCGCAACGGCAGGCGGCGTTATTCGCGATGTCGTCTGTAATGAGACCCCGCTGCTCCTGCGGCAGGATATTTATGCGACAGCGGCAATTTTTGGCGCGGCCGTTTTCTTCCTAGCACGAACCATGGGGCTGGATGATTTGACATCGCTGAGCCTCGGCGCGGGCATGTGCTTTATCGTGCGCGCGCTCTCCCTACATTTCGGCTGGAACCTGCCCTCCCCAGTTACGGAGACGAAGACATGAAACGTTTTCTCAAATGGATTGGATTTTCACTGGCCCTATTAAGTATCGCAGGGCTCATTGTGCTGTCCAAAATTGTCTGGCCAAAAGTCGACGCAGATATGAATCCTGTGATCGCGCATACGCCTTACCGCGTATCAGAAGCCGCACAAGCTTTGCATGACGAGCTTTGGATTGCGGACCTCCATGCGGATAATTTGCTGTGGCGGCGCAACCCGCGCAAACGCAATGGCCATGGTCATGTCGATTTCCCCCGTTTACGCGAAGGCGGGGTGGAATTGCAGGTTTTCTCGACGGTCACAAAATCGCCCAGAGGTTTGAACTTTGACGGCAATGACGCCGACGCACCGGATGACATCACGCGATTGGCCCAAGCGCAGCTTTGGCCGCTTCGGACGTGGGGGTCGATCTATGAGCGCGCAGCCTATCAAGCGCAACGCCTGCAAAAATTAGAGAAAAAGGGCGAAGTCCATATCATCCGCACCCGCGCAGATATGGCGAAGACGGACCGCGTGCTCGGCCTCCTCCTCACTGAGGGCGCACATCCGCTGGAGGGCGACATCAAGAATATTAAACGCCTGCATGATGAAGGCTATCGCGCGATGGGATTGCAGCATTTCTTTGATAATGAACTGGGCGGATCGATGCATGGGCGCAGCCAAGCGGGCCTCACAAAATTTGGCCGCGACGCCGTGCAGGAAATGGTGCGGCAAGAGATCATGATCGACGTTGCCCATAGCAGCGTGCAGGTCGTGCGCGATGTTTTGGCCCTGACAGAGGCACCGATATTTATCTCACACGGCGGCACAATTGCGCATTGCCCCAAGACCAAAAACCGCAATCTACCCGATGATGTGTTGAAACAAATCGCGGCGCGCAAAGGGATTATCGGCATCGGATATTTTAGCGGCGTGATTTGCGATATCTCTCCTGATGGAATCGCGGCAGCGATTGTGGACGCGGTTGCGTTGCTCGGCCCTGATGCGGTTGCACTCGGCTCGGATTATGACGGCACGGTCACGGTCTCATTGGACACATCCGAACTCGCCGCGATTACGGATGCTTTGATGCGAAAAGGCATGGACAAAGCGACTATCCGCAAAGTCATGGGCGAAAATGCGCGGCGGTTTTTTGTGGAGAATTTGCCGGAAGAGTAATCATACCCTCTAGCATCCCAACTGTGTCAATGTGTTTGAAATGGCAGAGCCCTTCCTTTTAAAAATCCCTCTAAGGTTTTTTCTATATACCTGTTGACTATTGATTAGTTTTAGAGTCGAAAAGTCTCGTGATTTTTTTCAAGTAGAGGAGGAAACCCAAGTTGGACCACACCGAATATCAAGATGACTTGCAGCCTGCTCACATTCTCATGGTTGATGATGACGAACAAGATTTGTTTCTAACGAAGTCGAGTTTTGAAAAGTCTAAATTCCCCTTCAAATTCACGGGTCTAGAGAGCGCTGACGCGCTGTTCAATTACATCGAGACAAATGGGATTGATGACGTCGATATTCTACTGCTTGATCTGAACATGCCCGAGACTAACGGTCTGGACGCTTTAAAAAAACTACGAACACATCCTGAAATAAACACCGTCAAGAGCTTCATTTATTCGGCATCCTCCAGCCATGAAGACAGAACGCAATGCGTCAATGCCGGCGCAGATGGGTATCTGTTCAAACCCGCAAGCGCTCATGATGTAAAAAGATTCGTCAACACGGTGGCCTTAGCGTCAGATTTCTGGGTGTAGAATTTGGCGACAATTCGCCAGTCTGTGACGCACTCAATCGCTTGGAATATACATCCTTGTTTCACAGGCGTTCCGTCAGCGAAAAAACCTAAGCCTTTCAACGGTTTATAAAATAATCAAAAAACTATATCCGCACTTGCCCATTTTGGGGGCAATTTATACATGTCTTCTTTCACAGGGCGGTCAAGTGTAC
>CAZSKH010000270.1:0-3524 GCA_964607395.1 uncultured Algimonas sp. | reverse complement strand
CAAATGTCCAAGCCGACCTCATCCAAGATCAGTTGATGATCGCCAATGGTGCGTTCTTTGACGGAAAATGCGCGCGAAAGTCCGCATCTCCGACACCGATAAAAGCAGCGAAGAAATCCGCGTAAAGCATTGAAATATAAGCGTTACAGACCCGGCCTTTGCGCCGGGTTTTTTGTTTGTCCATTTTCGAAAAATTTGTCGCTTAGCGGTGACAGTAGAGTGGCGCAGAGCACGTGTGACTTGGGTTTATTGTCATTGCCAATGGTGACCCAATAAAGCTATCGCTAGAACAATGATCATCGGCAGGATGACGTAGATGCCCAGAAACATACTCCAATACAGAAAGTCCCAAAATAGATCTCTGATTTGGTAGATAGTGAACCTAGGCATAAAGGCGGATTAGAGGGATACCGTTAAATTGTCGCAAATTCTAGGTAGTTATGAACGGCTTGAAATTACCCAATATCAGTCGCCGGTAATATTCTCAATTGCGCCCGTAACTCCCGTGATGAAGAGCTTTTGGCTATTGCTCACAGTGCGCTTGATCTGTTTTCCCAAACTTAATCCTTATTTCAAACCCAACACTACAGGTCAAATTTCTAGCTTTTTCAACCCCTTATAAAAAACGTCAAAAACTATATCCGCACGTCCTCATTTTGGGGGCAATTTATACATGTCTTCTTTCAACGGGCAGTCAGGTGCACATTGACTTAACTGGAGAGAAGCGGCGCTTGTCATTGGAGCTTTGGGGGTAATGTCCCGATGGCTTGGGTGGCTTATCGAGAGCTTATTGAACCTCGACTGTTCAGTAAGTTGATTTCTGCTTTGCAGAAATAAACAAACCGGTAACGCAAAAAGGCGTCGTCGTGTGGGGCTTCTTGGCACTTGGTGCATTTCCTGATTAACAGGAATTGCACGAGCTGGGAGGGCTCAGAGCATTCGCAATACCGCATTCGCACTCGCAGAGCCTAACCACCCACACGAACATCCCTTTTAATTTTAGACTGAGAGACAAACGAAACGGCAGAGACACGAAACAAACAACGAAGTCACACCGTCGCGAACACAGTTCGCCCGGTGCCCATTCCGTGAAGATTGCTTTCAGAAACGAAGTTAGTTCTTAAACCGAACCGTGCACGGTTCGGCGCTTCACTGCATTTGACCCACAGGGTCAAATGCGGGCGTTACGCGCCTACAACCCCTTCGACGGGTCAAAACTGGCTTTGCGCGAAAACCCACGCGGGGCCATGCGTCCGGCTTGGGCGCGTTTGCCTTCCAGTAGATTCCAATCCGGCACCTCATTTCTGCGTGCTGAGGTATCGAGGAAACTCAGCCCATCTGCGGCATTGAAGGTCGTCACATCTGACAATCCCCCATCTTTGAATTTTTGCAAACGCACACCTTTACCGCGCGTCATGACGGGCAGGTCTTCGACATTAAAGACGAGGATTTTTCGGTTTTCGCCAATCGTCGCAATCTTATCGCCTTTGGTTTGGATAACCCGCAGGGCCTCTGCATCGCCTTTCACATTCAAGGTTTTCCGGCCGCCCCGCGTGCTGGCAATAATATCGGCCTCTGAGACCCGGAAGCCATAGCCATCTGTGCTGGCGACAATGAGCTCTCGGGTGGGGTCATGGACGAACATGCCGATAGGGCTGTGATCATTCTCCATGTCAACCAACAAGCGAATAGGCTCTCCATTGCCGCGTCCACCGGGCAGCTTATCCGCGCCGAGCGTGTAAAATTTACCGTTAGTGGCGAAGACGATGATCTTATCGGTCGTCTCTGCCGCCACAGCGAATCCGAGCTTATCGCCCTCTTTGAATTTGAGGCCCGAGAGGTCGTCCATCTTGCCCTTCATGGCGCGTATCCAGCCCTTCTCGGACATGACAACCGTGATGGGTTCTTTGGTGATGAAGGCCGTCGAGAGATCAACGTCAATCTCTGGGGCGATGTCAAATGTTGTGCGCCGCGCGCCGAGCTCTGTTTTGGGTCCGTAAATATCGCGAACTTCCTTCACTTGCTCGGCAATGGCGTCCCACTGCAAACTTTCGGTTGAGACGAGTTTATTGAGCGTATCGCGTTCAGCGGACAGCTTGTCATGCTCGCCTTGTATCTCAATTTCCTGCAATTTGTTCAGGGCGCGCAAACGCATGTTGAGAATGGATTCGGCCTGACGATCTGTCAGCTTAAACGCCTCTATCAAGGCCGACTTTGGATGGTCCTCAAAGCGAATAATGCGAATGACTTCATCAATATTCAGGAAGGCGATCATATAGCCTTCAAGAATTTCAAGACGGTCTGCAATTTTCGCCAAACGCTGATTGGAGCGCCGCAACAGCACAACGCGGCGATGATCTAGCCAGCTTTGCAAGACGTCGCGCAAATCCATCACACGCGGCGTGCGGGTCGCGTCGAGCACATTCATGTTAAGGCTAACGCGGTTTTCCAATTCGGAAATCTTAAACAAGCTTTCCATCAAAAGCGCGGGGTCGATATTTTTACTGCGCGGCTCCAAGACAATCCGCACATCTTCCGCGCTCTCATCCCGCACATCGATGAGGCCCGGTGATTTTTTGAGCTCAATGATTTCGGCTAGTTTCTCAATGAGGCGGGATTTTTGAACCTGATAGGGAATTTCAGTGATGACGATTTGATATTGGCCACGGCCCGTATCTTCAACGCTCCACCGCGCGCGAACCTTAAACCCACCTCGGCCGGTCCGGTAAGTTTCGAGCATGGATTCCTTCGGCTCAACAATAATCCCGCCTGTTGGAAAATCCGGTCCCAAGACGTAATTCATCAGGGTCTCAACCCGGGCATTGGGGGTCTTGATCAAATGAAGAGCGGCATTGCAAAGCTCGGCTGCATTGTGAGGCGGGATAGAGGTGGCCATACCGACGGCAATGCCTTGACTGCCATTGGCGAGCAGATTCGGGAAGCCCGCAGGCAGCACCAACGGCTCTTCATCTTCCTCATTATAGGTCGGGCCAAAATCAACGGCGTCTTCATCCAGACCCGCCAGAATGGCGACGGCGGCAGAGGTCATCTTGGCCTCGGTATAACGCATCGCGGCGGGGCTATCCCCGTCAATATTCCCGAAGTTCCCCTGCCCGTCCACAAGCGGATATCGCGCCGAAAATGACTGCGAGAGTTTGACAAGCGCGTCATAAATCGACGCATCACCATGCGGGTGATATTGGCCCATCACATCACCCACAATCCGCGCGCATTTCTTATGCGCATTTTCAGGGTTCAGCTTGAGCTGACGCATCGCATAGAGAATACGGCGATGGACAGGTTTCAACCCGTCGCGCACATCCGGCAGTGCGCGTTGCGTAATCGTCGACAGCGCATAGGCGAGATAGCGCGAGGAAAGCGCCGTATCGAAATGCTCTTCAATAATGGCGCTATCAGGGACGCCATTATCGCCGCCAGAGCCAGATGATTTTTTCTTAGTCTTGGGTGTCTTCGCCATGAAATGCGCGGGCCTTTCGAATCACTTGGGACAAGCTACCAAAAGC
>CAZSKH010000269.1:0-3533 GCA_964607395.1 uncultured Algimonas sp. | reverse complement strand
AAGTCTCTCTTAGCCCGGGCCAAAATCTGGGACAAATTATATGACGACGGACAAACTCGAATGAATTAAAGGGAATAGATAACCTGAAAGTTATTGTTGTTGGCTCTGGAGCTATAGGAGGTCATCTAGCCTACCTACTTGTACAAAATGGTGCGGGGCAAGGCAAAGGGCGGTTATTGATAGTTGATAACGATACCTTGTCTCTTCCAAACACACTAAGACATCGTCTGGGAGCGAAACAGGTTGGATCAAATAAAGCGATAGCGATGAGGACGGAACTATTACATAGTTTTCCAAGCTCTAACATCCATTACGCTGCATGTAGAGTGTCAGAAGTAGAAGAAGAAATTGGTGCAGCAGATATCGTAATCGACTCGACTGGTGAGATAAGTGTCCGTGAAGAGCTTAATCAGTGGCATCTTGCACGCTCTAACTCTCAGGGGAAGTTACCGATACTCCAACACACTTGGATAGAGGGTAATGGGGCCGCTTGTTTTTCATTCTTTAATCGTGCGCCTCAAGGTGCTTGTGGTCGCTGCGTGCGGGGCCGAAACCATACTGATGAACCCCGATACAAAACCTCCAAGCGCCGTGAAGAATATGATGGAATTTTATGCGGTGGAACAGTGTATGCGCCATATGGTCCTCAGGCAGCAATCATGGCCGCTGGATTAGCGATGCAACACCTAGTCGAAACGATTAATGAGGTTTCAAAAGGTACTTTTCGTGCCCTACAAATTGATATTGAAAATTCAAATTACACCAGACCTTCCACGCCCGGAGCACTCAAAGGCTATCCTGCATGTCAGCCGAGGTCGTAAAATTGAAACCTGCGATCCTTGTATCAAAATCATTGCTAAGCGACATCGGGACCCGCTCTGAGAAATATTACCCAAACGAAGCTGGAGGATTTCTTCTTGGGGTATTTAAAGGCAGAGCTATCGAGATCAGGCGATTGACTGGCCCTTACGCTAGAGACAAGTCCACAAGGACGAGGTTTGTTAGACGGGATCCCCGTCATAAGGCTCTTGCGATTGCCGAGTGGATCAAATCTGGGAAATTATGTACGTTGGTGGGGGATTGGCACTCACACCCAGATGGAGGCTCTTTCCCTTCCTCTATCGATACCGGCACTTGGTCAAAAATGAGTAATGTTCAATCTCGCAATATTGTAGGTATTATTCAAGGGAAGAACTCCATGGGGATTTTTTGGTATGATTTCAAACTGCAAAGACTTTGCGAAACTCGTTTAATTGAAGAGGATAATAAAATTACAATATGGAAGCCAATAAGAAGCTAAAATTATAGCATTCGAAAAATATCCGCTCTCACACTAATTTGGTCTAGTTTTTTATCACTATAACTAATTTAGAAACATAAAGACGGTATACGTCCTTTTGTTTTCGAATGGCTGACCTTCTATGAACGTAGATGAGCTCTTAAACCCTGTCGTAGACTTGTTGGATAAATGTCGATTTGAATTCATACTGCATTTATGATTTCGGAGATCGCATATCACAAAAACAACAGACAGGATCTCGAGGTTGAAATCTGCGAGGCGCTGGGCAAACTGACCTGTATAATTGAAAACCATAGTGCCGCTGCTTGGCCATTATTTGACCGACTTGAAAGAGAACTCGAAACTCTCCGAGGTCGAAAGTCACGCCTGGACCGTTTTCGTTAAAGGCGAAGGTCAATATTTTCAAAAACAATCTTAGCCAATTCATCACGTCTGAATTTTAACGAGCCCCCATCTCCATAGTCGGGGCGGTTATTATAGTGACCGATGAGTTTGCAACGTAGTCCGTAGTCCAACCCAGCTTCGAGCATTCGCTTCTCGAAGGAATGACGAAGTGAATAGATTCGGTGATCTGCTGTCGGAAATAAGCCCCGAGCCTTGAAGGCCTTAGTTAGCGTCGCTGATAGAGAGTTGCTCTTCTCACGATATCTCGGGAAGCCTTTTGGGCAAGCCTGCATAGCCTGAAGTGAAACACCCAAAAGTGGGATGTTCCGATTCGCCGATTTGGATTTTAGCTTTCGATTTGTTTGAGGACGTATTTGTAAATGAGGAATATCGTGGTTTAAAATTATGTTCTCCTGTCGCAGATTGGCTAACTCACTGGGTCGACAACCCGTTTCAACCATCGCAAATACGAGGCAGCGTGCTTCCATATTCAAATCAGCCAACACGTTTGGAGCAAGGATTTTAGTTTTTATCCATTGTGGTTCGAAAGGTGGGATGTCCTTATAGACGACGTTTTTGAAACGGAGGTTTCTGAAGGGGTTCTCTCGTGTTTCATCCCCCTGATAAGCCCAGAAGCGCTCAAAAAGGGTTTTCAAGTTAGTGAAGTCCTTGTTGGCAGAGTTAGCGTGCAGAGGCTTTGAATCGTCTGTTGGATTAACACGTTTGCTCCACCAATCATAAATCTGTCTGGCATGACTCCGATCTATCTCGTTCATTGGAAGGTCTCCACAAACGGCGACAAAGTTATTCACCGCACGGCGTTTAACCTTCGTCCAATTTTTAAGTTGCGTGATTGATTTTCCTTTATTGTCTACAGCACAAATTTTCTCGCAGTAGATTTGAAGGGCCTTCGTGATGGTAGCTGCCTTAGGCTTGACAAGACCTAACACAGCGTCTGCTTCGGCATTCACGATAGGTGAGGAGAGTTCAATTTTCTTAAGTCTGCTTAGAATTTCATCCATTGTAGCTTGGGCGGCCAGCTCTTCGGCTGGAACGTAGATGAAACCCAAAGCCAACGCGCGGTCGCGTGCGGCTTCATAAGTGTCCAGTGCGGAAGGTAATTCAGCTTGCAGCGCACGCCAGAGTTTCTCGTCTGCGCTGGCAAGAGCGTCGCGGCGTGCTCTTGCGATCTGTAAGGAGTCCGTATTTAGCGCTGTTCGGATGGTCCCTCGTGGGTCTAAATCGCGGTAGGCTTTTGGAACGCGCCGATGGTAGTTCCAGAAACCCCCACGGCAAAGAAGGTATTGATTGAGCCGTTTCATATTTGGCATTTGTATCACATGAAGTGTCACGTGTTGTGTCACACAAGTCGAGGAAATCAGAGGTTAGGCAAGGTTAGTTGGGTTAAAACCTAATGATTTCAACAACATATCCGGTTCGTGATGTCGGAAAATGGTGCCCCCACACGGGGTGCTCATCATCCTGAGAAATCAATAAATACAATATGATACGGGTTTCATCAAGTGGTTTGTGAGGCAATTAAGATGCAAGTTTGTTAGGCAAATCTCAGCGAGTATAGTCTCAAAACATGCGCACCCGACAAGTGTCAATATTTCAATTTTTATTGAGAATAATTTCAGTGCTTTAAATGTTTTTCGTATTCACTTTGTTACACAATCAGTATCGAAATTTGTTTTACAGAAGAGAATGAGGAAGCTCTCTGCTTAAGGGTGAGCTGTAACAGAAATTGGGATCGAAATCTTCTGGATGGAATTCGACGAGCAGCTATTAACGCTTAAAGTGGCCGCACACTGATTACTCCATGTCATCGGTAATGGGGGAGTGCCAA
>CAZSKH010000268.1:0-3547 GCA_964607395.1 uncultured Algimonas sp. | reverse complement strand
TTGGCCGGGCGTTACCCGGCATCCTGTACGCGCTGGAGCCCGGACTTTCCTCGAACCCTGCATATATGAAATATATG
Organism: uncultured Algimonas sp.; assembly: GCA_964607395.1. GTDB lineage: Bacteria > Pseudomonadota > Alphaproteobacteria > Caulobacterales > Maricaulaceae > Litorimonas. The sequence goes on along the minus strand of CAZSKH010000268.1, from coordinate 3,470 downwards.
CACGGCTCGCGACCGTCCAGCTCCCTGACGAGGCGGTAAGTGTTTGGAGATTGAGGTAAAGTCAAGCTAGGCTGACCACATGAAATACCTTGCCCTGCTCTCAACCTCCCTCCTCATCAGCTCATGTTCGTTCCTCAAAACCGAAGTGGACGACACCCGGATATATTTAGCCCGCGCGATTGTAACTGCCGATCCCGCAAATCCCACCGCAGAAGCCGTGGCTGTTCTGGACGGCAAGATTATCGCCATTGGGAGCGAAACGGATTTATTCGAGGACTTTCCAACAGCTCTATGGGACGGCCAATATAGAGATTCCGTTATCGTGCCGGGCCTGATCGATCCGCATGTCCATATGACGCTTGGTGCCATGATGTATGGGCTGGACTGGGTGCCGCCTTGGGATATGCCGCATCCCGATGGATTAGTGAAAGGCACATCGTCAAAAACCACTCTTCTTCAACGGATTACAGAGTTTCATTCACGTAAAACGGATGGCAGCCCGCTTATTCTCTATGGCTATCACAACCTTGTCCAAGGCGACATCGACCGAAACGACCTCGACGCGATTTCCGCAACGCGGCCCCTCATCATTTGGCATTATTCGGGTCACGATTTTTACATGAACTCTGCCGCGCTTGACCTGTTCGAAATTAAACCAGAAATGCACCAAACTTATGAAGGCGTTGCGCTGGATGAAAAAGGAGAGCTGACGGGACGTATTTTTGAGGACGCCGTCGCCCCCCTGCTTCCAAAGCTCGCGCCTTATCTTCTGAACCCGGCACATATAGAAAAGGGCTTTAACGGGTTCGAAAAGCTGTTGGCGGAGGGCGGCGTAACAACCGTCGCGGAAATGGGTTATGGGATATTTGGCCGCGCCTTTGAAAACACCGTTCTTAAAGCGCATTACAGCGAAACAGATCCCTACCAGCTTTACCTCGTGCCGGAACACCGCGCTTTTGCGGCTGAGTTTGGCGAAAGTAGCGCAGCAAAGATCGTCGACCTCGCCAAAAACGACCCGCGCATTTTACCGCAAGTCAAACTCTTCACTGACGCGGCCTTTTATTCTCAGACAATGAAGCTGGCGGCTCCCGGGTATTTATCAGGTCAATCCAAGGGCACAGACGGGCTATGGGTGACAGAGCCGGATGACCTGCCTGGCCTCATGTCGTCATATTGGGACAAGGGTCTCGACATCCATATTCATTCGAATGGGGACGAAGCGCAAAACTCAACCCTGTCTGCGTTTGCTGCGCAAAAACCCGCACAAGATGGGCAGCGACTTATTATTGAACATGCGGGCCTGATAACGCCCGATCAAATGCGCAGAGCCTCAGAGCTCGGCATTGGGATATCTGCCGCATCGCATTACGTGAACTTTATGGGGGAAGACTATAAACCCGTAATTGCCGAGAAGGCTGAGTATATCACGCCCTTAGCGTCGGCTTTTGATGCCAGATTGCGGGTCACGGTTCATTCGGACGCCCCCTTAGCCCCGCCCATGCCCCTCTTGGCAGCGGGTCGGCACATGACCCGCGCAACCCGTGAAGGCGGGGTCAGCACGCCGGGCGAGCGCTTATCCGCTGAACAAGCGCTCCGCGCCATCACCATAGAAGCCGCTTGGTCGCTAGGATTGGAGGATGAAATCGGGTCTATTGAAATTGGGAAACGCGCAAACTTTACATTATTAAGTGAGAACCCAATGGATATGCCAGGTGAGAACTGGGGCGACATTCCGATTGAAGGCGTGATGCTCGACGGGAAAATATACATCACCCCATGAATTCCGACGCCTTAGACAATTTCCAACTCGAGATGGGCGCCGCCTCCGAAATTGGCATGGCGATTGTTTTGGCGGTCATGATGTTCGCCGTGGCCTTGGGCCTTCGCCCGTCGAGTTTCGCGTTTTTTAGAACTGAGCCGAAACTCTATTTCACAGGCATTATCGCACAGATTATTGGCCTGCCTCTGTTAACGCTGCTCATGTGTTTTGTTATTAACCCGCACCCCAGCATCGCGCTGGGGATGATCTTGATTGCTTGCTGCCCCGGCGGAAATACATCTAATTTGATAGCGCTTTTCGCGAGAGCTAACACAGCGCTCTCTGTGAGTTTGACGGCGACATCATCAGTTTTTGCCGCTTTCATCACACCGTTCTCCATCTTGTTTTGGAGCGGGCTTTACCCGCCAACCCGAGCTTTGCTGACGGAAATCAATATCGATGTGGTCAGCTTCCTTGTTCAAACCTTGGTCATTCTTGCCTTACCGCTTCTGCTCGGCATGGCATTCCGTCATTTCTTTCCGCGCGTAGCGAACCGCATTCAGACGCCTTTGGCCGTCCTGTCTGGCCTCGCATTACTTGTCATTATTCTGATTGCCAGCGTCCGCCTATTCCCTGTTTTTGCAGTGTTAGGTATTGGGCTTTACTTCATTGTTTTACCGCACAATATTCTCGCTTTCGCCCTCGGCAACATCGCAGCTCGCGCTATTAATGCCGATACAGCCAGCCGCCGCGCCTTGACCATAGAAGTCGGCATTCAAAACTCCGGCCTTGGTATCGTTATTCTACTCACCCAATTAGGCGGCGTTGGAGGTGCAGGCGCAGTTGCAGGATTATGGGGCGTCTGGCATTTGATAGGCGGAAGCGGCCTCGCCCTTTTTTGGAGATGGAAAGATGCACGATCTATTAATTAAAAATGGAACAGTTTTTGACGGGTCCGGCGAAGAAGGCCAAAGACTCGATGTCGCGGTCAAAGACGGCCACATTTCTGCTCTGGGTGCCAATTTGGGCCAAGCCAGTGAGATAATAGATGCTAGGGGCTACATCATCACGCCGGGGTTTATTGATCTGCACACACATTATGATGGCCAAGTCAGTTGGGATGACGCGCTGCAACCCAGCGTCAATCACGGCGTCACCACCGCTGTCATGGGAAATTGCGGCGTTGGTTTTGCGCCGTGCCGCAAAGGCGATCAGGACCGCCTTGTTCGCCTTATGGAAGGTGTCGAGGACTTGCCGGGCACTGTGCTCCACGAAGGTATCACGTGGAACTGGGAGAGCTTTGGGGATTATCTCAACGCGATTGATGACATCCCACACACAATCGATTTTGCCGCCATGGTGACCCATGATCCCATCCGGGTTTACGCCATGGGCGACCGGGCCATGTATAATGAAATTGCGACCCCAGAAGATGTTGAAGTCATGAAAGACCTGGTGCGAGAGGCGATTGAGGCAGGGGCAATTGGTCTATCCATAGGGCGTTCAGATGCCCATAAAACCGCAGATGGTGATTGGACGCCGTCCTCAGAGGCAGATCAGGCAGAGCTCGAGGGCCTCGCAAGCGTCCTCGGCGAAATGGATAAGGGTGTCCTGCAGGTGGTCAATGATTTTGACATGATGCGGCCCGGCCAGACGTTTGATAAAGAATTTGACCTCATGGAGGCGTTTTTCCGGGCCGGAAATCGCCCGT
>CAZSKH010000267.1:0-3556 GCA_964607395.1 uncultured Algimonas sp. | reverse complement strand
TCACGACACGGCGGGAGACTTGCTTGGTCACAGCCGGGATTGTGCGCTCAACAGTGGACGCAGGTGTCTTCACAACACGGCGCGTTTCCTGTTTCGTGATCGCCGGGATAGCGCGCTCTTGCGTGCGGGCTGGTGTCTTAACGACACGGCGAGACACTTGCTTGGTCACAGCCGGGATTGTCCGCTCAGCAGTTGACGCTGGCGTCTTGATGACGCGGCGTGTTTCCTGTTTCGTGACAGCCGGGATAGCGCGCTCTCTGACAGAGGCCGGTGTGCGAACAACGCGGCGAGAGACCTGCTTGGTCACAGCCGGAATTGTGCGCTCAACCGTGCGAGCCGGAGTTTTCACAACGCGGCGTGTTTCCATTTTTGTCACTGCCGGGATGGACCGCTCAGATGTGCGGGCTGGTGTCTTCACGACACGGCGGGAGACTTGCTTGGTCACAGCCGGGATTGTGCGCTCAACAGTAGACGCTGGTGTCTTAACGACGCGGCGTGTTTCCTGCTTCGTGATCGCTGGGATCGTCCGCTCTTGCGTAGACGCAGGACGGTCAACAACGCGGCGTGTGACAGTGGATGTCTTCGCCGGGATTGTCCGCTCTGATGTCCGAGCTGGTGTCTTAACGACGCGGCGTGTCAGCGTTTTCGTGACAGCCGGGATGCGGCGTTCAACGACTTTTGCTTCTTCTTCAACAACACGTGTGGAGACTGAACCCATCTTCTGACCAAATTGGCCGCCGGATGAACCCGCATTTCCGCCGTTTCCGCCAACAAGACGGGAGCCGCCTGCTGCGCGGTCTGCGCGAGAGGCGTCTGCGGAGGACAATCCGTCACGGTCATCGCGACCGTCGCGGTTGGCGTCAACAAAGCCAGTGATGCGTGTTCCGCCAGCGAATGATGCGCCGGAGGCATCCACAACACGCGCAGGTGTCTTAACGACACGGCGCGTGATTGTGCTCGTTTGTGCGGGCACTGGGATCTCGCGGGTTGTCGCTTCACGGTCAACAACGCGGCGTGTGACAGTCTTCGTCACAGCCGGGATAGTCCGCTGTGTTGTCCGAGCTGGCGTTACGACGACTTGCTTCGTGATCGTTTTGTATTTGGCCGGGATCAGAACACGACAGAGGATTTCACCTGTCTGGTTCACGATTGTCTCGGTTGATTCCACGACTTGGTTCGAAACGCCGTTAAAGACGGTGAACTGTCCGCGTGTGTTTGTGTTCACGCGGCCACCGGCAAATGCACCGGAGTTGATCGCTTGTGAACCAGGCTTCCACTCTTCACGGGCCGGCTCGATAAGAACACGCTCTGAACGTGACTCATATTTCGCTGGGATGACCGTGAGGTCCGTGCGCTCTGGCTGAACAACGACAGTTTCTGTGACAGTTCTATATGTCGCAGGCACAACTTCGATGCGTGTAGAGGCTTCCTGTGTCACGATTGTCTCAGTTACAGTTTCATACTGTGCTGGGATAATGCGGAGCGTGTTGGCAGCTTCCTGCTGAACATATGTCTGGTTTTCCGTGCGGAATTTCGCAGGGACAGCGACATACTCAACAGTTTCAGGCTGAACGACAACTGTCTCAGAGACAGTTTCATATGTTGCCGGAATTGCGACAAGCTCTGTCGTGGCTTCCTGAACAACAACCGTCTCCGTCACATTGCGATATGTCGCAGGGATGACAACGAGTTCTGTAGACGCTTCCTGAACAACGATAGTCTCGTTGTAAGTCTCATAGACAGCTGGAACTGTTTCATATGTGACGCTGGCAGGCTGAACAACAACAGTCTCGGTCACATTTTTAAATGTTGCCGGGATTGTGACGAGTTCAGTTGACGCTTCTTTCGCAACAACAGTTTCGGATACAGTTTCGAAAGTTGCTGGGATAGCTACGAGCTCTGTGCTGGCCTCTTGGACAACAACTGTCTCAGTAACAGTCTCAAATGTCGCCGGGATAGACACAAGCTCTGTCGACGCTTCCTGAACAACGATTGTTTCGTTGTAAGTCTCATACTCGGCCGGGATCGACACGTATTCGACAGTTTCAGGCTGAACAACAACAGTCTCAGTCACAGTCTCGAAGGTTGCCGGAACAGAGACGAGCTCTGTTGTCGCTTCCTGAACAACGACAGTCTCAGAAACAGTTTCATATGTTGCCGGGATGGAAACGAGCTCTGTGCTGGCTTCTTGGACAACAACTGTTTCAGTGACGTTTCTAAATGTCGCTGGGATGGAGACGAGTTCTGTAGACGCTTCCTGAACAACAATCGTCTCAGCGACTGTTTCATAAACAGCTGGGACAGAGACATATTCGACAGAGGCTGGCTGAACGACGACTGTCTCAGTGACAGTTTCGAACGTAGCTGGGATCGTGACGAGTTCTGTAGAGGCGTCCTGGACAACAATTGTTTCAGACACAGTTTCGAACACGGCAGGGACAGAAACATACTCAACACTTGCCGCTTGAACGACAACTGTTTCGCTGACAGTTTCATATGTAGCCGGGATAGAAACGAGCTCTGTGCTAGCTTCCTGAACGACAACAGTTTCTGTGTAGTTTTCGTATTTCGCCGGAACAGCTGCATACTCAGTGGTTGCAGGCTGAACGACGACTGTTTCAGTCACAGTTTCGAATGTCGCAGGGACATTGACGAGCTCTGTAGACGCTTCTTGAACCACAACAGGCTCTTGAATGGTCTCATAAACCGCTGGAACAGCGACATATTCAACAGATGCTGGCTGAACAACGATAGTTTCAGTGACAGTTTCGAATGTGGCCGGAATTGTAACGAGTTCTGTAGACGCCTCTTGGACGACAACAGGCTCAGAAACAGTTTCGAACACGGCTGGTACAGTGACATACTCAACACCGGCAGGCTGAACGACGACTGTCTCTGTGACAGTTTCGAACGTGGCCGGGATTGTGATCATTTCGCTGGACGCGGCCTGAACAACCATAGTCTCACTGACTGTCTCATAGACAGCTGGAACAGAGACATACTCATTTGTTGCTGGCTGAACGACGACTGTCTCAGTGACGGTTTCGAACGTGGCCGGGATGGAAACGAGCTCTGTGCTGGCTTCCTGAACAACGATTGTTTCGTTGTAAGTCTCGAAAGTCGCAGGAACAGACACATATTCAACGCCAGCCGCCTGAACGACGACCGTTTCAGAGACAGTTTCGAATGTTGCTGGGATCGTGACGAGCTCTGTAGACGCTTCTTGAACAACCATAGTCTCGCTAACTGTCTCATAGACAGCTGGGACAGAAACATACTCAACGGAGGCGGGTTGGACGACAACAGTTTCAGATACTGTTTCGAAAGTCGCCGGGATAGAGACGAGCTCTGTGCTGGCTTCTTGAACAACGATCGTCTCGCTAACTGTATCATACACAGGCGGGATGACTTGATATTCAACAGTTGCCGGCTGAACAACGACTGTCTCAGTGACAGTTTCAAATGTGGCCGGAATTGTGACCAGATCAGTAGACGCTTCCTGAACAACGATTGTTTCGTTGTAAGTCTCATATTCAGCAGGAACGGATACATACTC
>CAZSKH010000266.1:0-3567 GCA_964607395.1 uncultured Algimonas sp. | reverse complement strand
CAAACCGACAAAACTCCACTAAATCCGCCTCTGGGCGTGGATATTCCCTGAAAGGCGCCATCACCACATCGAAACGCCCCCTATTTCTCAGATGAGCGCGCTACTGGATCACTTCGATGGCCGCCAACCCAACAAGTCCCGATTCGGTATTCGTTTTGTGCTTGGTGCGACTCAGATTCGGCATCTTCTCAATTTTTTCGCCGCCAACATTGACCGGAATTGACAATACACGGCGGCTCTCCTGACCTTCGGGAGACGTATAGACAGTTTCAAGGCTGAGCGTGAAACGTCCCTGCGAAAGGCTTGAAAACTGAATGGGTAAATCCAACGTGACCCCCTGATAAAGAGCTTTCTTCTGGAGCGGCGTGAAAGCCGAGATTTGAATGTCCGGATCTGATAAAAGCGCAACTGATAAAACGCCGGCTTGATAAAGATGGCTCAGCTTTGCTGATACTGTTTCCAACTCACCTAATTCTGTCTTGCCATCATAATCATGGGACAATGTCACCGCGGCACCGGGCTTCACGAATCCGGTCTTTTTATGGACGTGGGACTTATGCTTCGCCGAGCTTTGAGCGTGGACGGGCTCTTTGGAAGATGCCGATTGTGTGTCAGCAAATGTTAGGCTGGCTCCCGCTAAAATTAGGATAATAATTCGCACACCCTATCCCTTCACCGTAAAGCTATAGCAGCCATCGCCGCGTTTTGAACCTGCGCCATTGACATTGAAAAAATCAAACGCCTCAATCACATATTCACCTGCGGATAGCTCTCCTTGAAAAGTCTCTTGCCCCTCCGCAGAAGACGCCGCCGTATGAATAAGCTGATTGCCCTGCCAAATATTCATATCCGGATCGCGATTTTCATCGCCAAGCGTTTTAACGAGGGACAGCGTTACATCCGTTTCCGTCTCCAGATTCAAAAAGATAAATTCGCGGTTCCCAAGTTTATTATGAAGACCTGCATCATCGACGGAGCAAATTTCAACCGCTCCGCCGTTCAATCTAGCCTCTTTAAACACGGGCAAAGCCGATCGAATAGCGCCGCTATTGCTTTCCCCATCTCCATTAGGCCCGTCTCCAAAAATAGACTGCGCATCCAGCAAGGCCGTCAAGCCCGGAGCAGTCTCCGGAAATTGAGTCCGCATGCCATCCGCCAGTGCAAAAATAGTTGCGAAGACCGAATTCTCTTTATAGGCATCACTGCGCATGACGGTGTAGAGAGGCGTTAACCCTGCGGAAAGCTGGTCCGCCTCATCCGAACGGTCATCGAAAATATCATAAAGAACGGCGCCTATTGAGGCTTGGTTGAACCAGCCCGAATTGACAACTTGCCCTGTCTCCAGATCAAATGAGAACCCGGACTCTTGGCGTAGACCCGAACTATCCCGATAAATGGACTCGCCTGTCAACATAGCGGAGAGCGCATTGCCCCACGCCTCACTAAACGCAACACGCGGGTCCAGGCGGTCATTAAGTGAATGCAGACCGCCAATCGAGTCCGCGCGGGATAATCTATCTTCGAAATAATGTCCCCATTCGTGCAAAATGACATGAGGGTCATATTCATCCGTATCTCGGCCATCTTCACCCAGCAGATATATCGTGCCGCCATCAATTTCAGGAAAATAGGCGGAGGTTCCAATTTGCCCCAAAGCCTTATTCCCGATGACAGTTTTGTTAGAGGGGCTCCACCGAATTTCCAACGGCGGGAAGTCGATATTTGGGTCGACCTCTGAGAAGGCCTGCGCAGCCAAATAGACGCTGTCCAAAATGGCAAAAGGCGCCGCGGCACGTGTGGAACCATAGGATCGCCCTGTCCATCCATGCGGGGCGTGCAAATTCCGGGTTTGACGAGCATTATTTCCAGAACTCGCCAGTGACCCTTGCAGGGCATATAGCTGATTGCTTTGGGTATTATCCGTAACACGAAAGTCCCACTTGGCCGTTTCATCGGACAAAAGCTGAGATTTTATTTGAATTCGAAGCTCGGTATTCGCGTCAACGGTGAACGCATACGTTCCACTTTCATCCAAAGTCGTTGTCTCTAGGACCGCACCCGAGGCTGAAACGGCTTCGATGACGGCTCCACGAATGGGTTGTTCAATTGTATTTGGATAATCCAACCCGGAACTCAGCGTATGCGGGACACGGTCATATGTGACTTTCCCTGTAATCTGCACGGTAGAGCTTGTGGGTGTTGAACCGATTCCGGCTGAGGTTTGCGAAGGTGCCGAACTAGATGCCCCTCCGCCGCAGCCGACCACCAGAATTGTCGTCGCAATCATCGCCACAAATTTGATATAATTCACAGCAACTGCCTCTCTGCGCTAGTGGGCAGTCGAGCATTGCAATATCAGTGCCATATTCGCCCGGCGGCATCAGCGGCAGAGACGGGCGCGAATTAGAGATCATGTGAGCCTAAAATCGGAGGCGGCTAAAATCCCATTTGCCGCGCCGCGAGGTCGCGCATGATTTCTTCTGACCCGCCCCCAATGGCCATGACACGGACTTCGCGGTAAATTCTCTCAACGCGGTGGCCTCGGATAAAACCAGCGCCGCCGAGCATTTGCATGGCTTCGCGCGCGCAATATTCCATTGTCTCTGTAGCTTGAACTTTCAACATAGAAAGCTCTGCGACAGGGCTTTCTCCTTGGCTGACGCGCCAAGCACAATTATCAAGCAGGGCTGTCGTCGCCCAGACTCGCTGCGCCATGCTCGCGAGCTTATGCCGAATAACTTGGTGGTCAGCGAGGCGTTTCCCAAACGTCTCGCGCTGCTGCGCCCAAGCGGCGGCGTCTTCGATGCAAACGCGGGCAAAAGCCGCAGCTTGGGCGGCCATGCCGAGGCGCTCCGAATTAAAATTGATCATGATACCGTGGAAGCCTTGGTTCTCTCGCCCAATTAGATTTTCATCCGGGACGAACACATCGTCAAAATAGATCGTCGCCGTATCGCTGCACCACCACCCCATCTTCGGGAGTTCCGTGCGGCTAACCCCGTCGCTTTCGAGATCAATCAGCATCAGCGATATACCGCTTCGGCCTTCGCCGCCCGTCCGCACGGCGGTGGTTAGCCATTTCGACGTCATCCCGCCTGTGATGTAAGTCTTCGACCCACTGACGCGCCACCCCTTACCGTCGCGAACAGCCTTGGTTTTAAGCTTGGCCACATCCGATCCACCAGAGGGTTCGGTGATCCCGAGACTAATTTGTTTTTCGCCGCTTAAAACGCAGGGCGCGATACGCGCTTTCATCTCATCCGTGCCAAGCGCCATAATCGGCGGCAAGCCGATGCTGTGGATCATCAAGGCGGCAGCTAATCCGCCGGCCCCAACTCGCGAGAGCTCTTCGCTTGCAACAATACTGTGAAATACATCTGTGCTCTTACCGGTACCGCCAAAGCTTTCAGGATAACCCAAGCTAATCAGGCCAGCCTCGGAGGCTTTGGGGTAGAGGTCTCGTGGAATGCGGCCAGCCTCTTCCCAACCCTCAATATTGGGCATGATCTCGCGGTCGACAAAAGCGCGAACACTGTCACGCCAAATGGAATGGCTCTCATCCATCCA
>CAZSKH010000265.1:0-3568 GCA_964607395.1 uncultured Algimonas sp. | reverse complement strand
AGGCAGAGCTGGGGAGATTATAGCTGCACACGACAATGGCGTCGGCATAGGTGTTTTCCAGCGGGATGGTTTGCCACGTCTCGCCGACATTTTGGATAAGTTTAATTTCCAGCTCGGAAGTCATGACCTGCCCATAGGCAAGCTGGCTGGAAAACAGCCAGATCAGCGCCCCTGATATCATGCACCGCCGAAACATGGGACCTATTTTTGGGTGAAATCCTTGACGCGCTCTTAACGCACAAGGTGAACGCTTCGTTACGGAAATCCGATATTCATTTCTGGTTCAGGTCACTGGGGCCGCTTAGCGGGAGGGTTTTCGATCTTTCACGAGGGCAAGCAACACCCGCAAAATCACGAGAACAACCGCTGTGCCGAGAGAAATATGGGAGAGGGTTGAGGCGGAAGAGATTGGCGCAAACATCCACGCGCCCATAAATCCGATTGCCCCTAAGGCAAGTGCCCATCCGGTGAAACGCCGCACTGAATTAGCAGACGGCTTTGAGCATTTTTCCGACAGCGGAGGACCGATGAGTTTCGGTATCATATTGGCAAAAAAGAGCACAGCGAAACCAGTAGACACATTCCGAGCGCGTTCGACGAAGGAAGGGTCTAGACCGTATGTTTTGCCAACAAACTTCGCGGAGAGGGTGAAAGCCATGATTAATCCCGCGAAAATCACAGTAGCGTTGAAGAATTTTTCCTCCGTCTCGCTTAATTTAACGCGTGATGTCATTTTCATCTTGAGCCCCGCCATCAACCAGATAACGGGCATCGTCCCCATGGCCGCAATCCAGGAGTTTGAACGCTCTGGCGCAATATTCCAATTTAAGAGCGCGAGCGCGATGACGAGAAGGGTGAGGCCTCCAGCATAGCTATGTAATCGGGCGTGGGTCATGATGAGTCTCCTTTTTTTGTTTCTGCGGGCGTGGCTCCATAATAAGCCCGTTGTTAATAAGGATGGTTTGAAGGCGAACTCCCGCCTAGGGTCCTCGAATATGGACTTCGCGCGCAGCATTTCAAAAATCGGAAATTTTCTGGCTTCGCTGGTGGCGCTTACGATTTTTCTGACGGGGTGCGTCACGCGGCCTGCGGCTCCGGTTTCGCAATTTGAGACTTTGGCGGGCGCCGTCACTGTGCCTTATCGGATTTCATCGTCAGGGCGTTTTCTGGTTGATGTGTCAATAAATGGCGGTCCGGCGCGGCCCATGAGCGTCGATACAGGCGCGACGGTCTCGGTGGTTTATGATGACGTCGCGCGCGCCTTGGACTTGACCGTCAGCGAAAAAACACGCTTTGTGCGCGGCCTTGTCGGGCAGGGCGACAGGCCTGTGATTGAGGATGTGACCTTTCAAATCGGGTCGCAGAGTTTTCCGCTGGGCCATGTCGTGACGCTGGAGACGCCCGCCATTAATGACGACGCCATAGGCCTGTTGGGCGGTGATATATTGCGGCAACATATTGTGCTGTTCAATCGCGATGCGATGCGCGCGACCTTTATCCCGCGCGGTCGTTTTGACCCCGATAGCTTTGCGGGATGGAGGCCTATCCCGCTGAGGACTGTCACGGATGTGGATATGGATTCAGATCTTTATTTTACGACGACGCATTTTGGAGAGACATCCGTTTCGGTCCTCATCGATACCGGATCAAATTTGAATTTCGTCAATTGGAAATTGGCGACGATGGATAGAGACATCCGACGTTTGGAACGTCAAATGATCCGAGACGGCACGTTGCAAGGCGCTTTGGAGACGACATCGGCATCTGTGGAAACGGTTTTCTTTGATTTGAAATTGGGCGGACAGCTGTGGGATGAAATCCCGGTCGTCGTGACGGGGTTAGACGGGCTCGCGGACCTCGCGCCCGTGGATGAGCCGATGATGGTTGCGGGCGCAAATCTTTTCACGCCCCATACGGTGGCTTTCGATTTGGCCGGACGGACCCTTTTTGTGTATCCTGAGACTAAGCCATAAAGTTTCGAAAACAGGAGACCTCAAATGAAAATGTATATCAAAAGCGTCATGGTGGATGACCAAGCCAAAGCGCTTGCGTTTTACACGGAGGTCCTCGGCTTTGCGGTGAAACATGATATTCCGATGGGGGAACATCGTTGGCTAACATTGGTGTCAAAAGAAGAACCAAACGGGGTTGAGCTCGCGCTGGAACCCAATGCCTATCCCCCCGCCGCCGCGTTCCAAGCCAAGCTGATGGAAGACGGCATCCCGTGGACGGCCTTTCGCGTGGAGAGCGTCGAGGCAGAACATAAACGCCTCACCGCGCTAGGCGTAGAGTTCACACAGGGGCCAACCAAAGGCGGAGAGGCGGTGATGGCAACGTTCAATGACACTTGCGGGAATTTGATTCAGATAATCGCGTTTGAGGATGAGGCGGGGTAGGCGGGCGCGGGAAAATTACGCTGTCGTTAGGACAGTGTGATTTCTAAGGCATAGGCCTCATCGTCCTTGGACTTTAGGGGTGGAATGCGATGACCTGCAAATCCTCTTTTCTCAAGAGCGCGATTCACGTCCATATACCAGATACGATCCTCATAAATTGGGTCGTCTTTCCGTGGGGTTCCAATATCAACCTGACGGCCATATGTTTCATGATGAGGAATCCATTCGATAGCGCGCACGCATTTGCCGTCTCGCCAAATTTGGTAGGAACACGGGTCGTCATTGCTCATACTATAATAACTCATGATTTCAGTATGGGAGCTGAGTAATTTTAAGATCGAGCAGCCTTGGTTCCCCAGAGGAACAGGTCTGCGCACAAGCGCAAAAAATACGCCCTCATGGGGTTGAGTTACGACAAGAGACACAGGTTTCAAGGGACGATTAGGCCATGTTGTCAACCGTGGTTCTGATGTTGAAATTGTATACATCAAATCCCAAAAAGACGAAGGCTTGAATGCAATGTAGTCGTGCTTACGCCCATGAAAACACAGGCTGGGTTTGCCAAAAAAAGGCGCGATCTCTGACTTATCCGTCGGCTTGCCGTCGGTGTAATTCGGTAGCTTATTGTAGACCCTATAGTCCTCCCAAAAACTTTCCTCTTGGGCCTCTGTCATTAAACCACGGTCAACTTCAAATTTTTGCAAGTCTTTCGCGTTCAAAATAGTATCCCCAGTTTTGCGGTGAATGGAGTGGAGGTTTCAGGTTTCCAACACCACTAATTAAAACTTACAGTATGAGCGCGAGAGAATATACCCACACAATTACCACTCTAGAAATTCAAAACGAAGCCCCCCCATGGAATATCTCTTTCTCCTTATACCTCTCGCGATTCTCGCGGCGGTCTATTTTTTACGCGGGGACGGGGTTTTTACGCCGCCCGAAGTTTCGCCAATCGCCGACGAAACTTTACGTGCCTTTGAGGCTGCGCCGTCGCTTTGGGTGAATACAGCAGAGGCCGCGATGTTTGCTACGCTTTGCCGCCATATGCCGCCGGGGTTTCATGTCCATGGCAAAGTCCGGTTGGAAGACATCATTCGTGTGCGGCGTAGCCTGCCAGAGAAAGCCCGATGGGCGGCGCGGGGGCGGGTGAAATCGCGCCATGTCGATTATCT
>CAZSKH010000264.1:2261-3573 GCA_964607395.1 uncultured Algimonas sp. | reverse complement strand
ACGCTAACAAACTGGAAGTTTTAAAGCAAAGAAAAACATTCTATGAGAGAAAAGCGGTCAACGATACCTGCTTGGTGGGTCACCTCGATGCAAAACAATCAAGAGAATAGGTGTAACATTAGGTGTAACAAATAGTGTAACAAAGCTCCCTTGAACAACACCCAAGATATTGATTTAAATAATTTTTATAGCTCCCATTGACTCTTGATTGCGGAGCCATCCACTTCTCCTGACGACATTACGAAATCGCAGCGGCCTTGGCAGATTCAATCGCCGCAATCTTATCTGCTTCACCGATAAAAACGGGCGTTTTCTGATGCAATGTTTCAACAGGGGCTTCTAGTAATGACACATCACCATTTGTCGATGACCCGCCCATGGCGTGAATCAGGAAAGACATTGGGATAGCTTCATAGACGAGGCGTAAATGTCCTTGCTCATAGCCTTTACGATTGGCTTCAGGATAAGCGAACAGGCCGCCCTGAAGGACGAGACGCTTAACATCCGAAACCATAGACGCATACCACCGCATGTTATGGGGTGCTGGCGTGCCATCCTCGCTCATGAAAAGGCCCGCATAATAATCCTGCATCCATGGATGCCACATGGTTTGGTTACACGCATTTAGAGACATGACATCTGCGGATGGCAGGCTGCCCTCAATTAGCACGACAGTCCATTCGGAAGTCGCCTGATTGTACAGACCTTTATAGACATGTGGGCCGTCGGCAAAATAGGCCTCCAAATTCATGCCGAAAACGAAAAACCCACCGCTGACAATTTTCTTGCCGGAGAAATCTGCTGCGACATTGGCGTCTTCCCAGACGCCAAAAATTGCGCCGGATGGAATACCAACCAATGCAGATTTAGATCCGTCGAGTGGGTCGAGCGCGATACTGTATAACCCGTCGGAGATTTTCTCCATGCCGGGGCGTTCTTCGGATACGACATAGCGCACGTTCGGGTCTTGGCTCAGGGTTTCGAAAAAAGCTTCGTCCGCGATAACATCCAATTCTATCTGATCATCGCCCGACTCATTGCTGGATGTCGCGAATTTCAGGCCAGAGCCTTTTTGCAATTCGCCGTAAATTGTCTCAGATGCTGCGAATAGCGCCGCGTAAATACCGTCTAGATTGGGAAGCTGGCTTTTGAATGATAAGGACATAATTGAGCGCGCTCTTCAGTTATTTTAATATAATTATTTAAGACGAAAAATCAGGGTGGCCAATGGTGGAATGGACAAAGCGAGCGAATGGTCCCGGCCATTTGCTGTAACGCCTTCGGCCTCAAACCCGCCCATATTGCCTTTCCC
>CAZSKH010000264.1:0-2161 GCA_964607395.1 uncultured Algimonas sp. | reverse complement strand
CCGATCAAGGCTTGGGTGTTTTTATGTTCGGGATATTCCGTCAAATGCCAATCCAATGATCGGTCGGCACTCCATTCCTCGGATTGCCCAAATTCACATCCCATGAAGAGCAACTTCTTGCCGGGATGGCTCCACATGAAGGCGTAATAAGCGCGAAGATTGGCAAACTTCTGCCAACGGTCCCCAGGCATGCGGTCAATCAGAGAGCCCTTCCCGTGAACGACTTCATCATGAGATAATGGCAGAACATAATTTTCAGAAAAAGCGTAATCGATACCGAACGTCATTTTATGATGGTGATGTTTCCGGTTGATCGGATCTTCGGACATGTATTCCAAAGAATCGTTCATCCACCCCATGTTCCATTTGAATCCGAAGCCGAGGCCATTGTGATCCGTCGGTGCCGTCACACCAGGCCAAGCTGTGCTTTCTTCGGCGATCGTTATGATGCCGTCCATCGCAGCGTAAGCGTCAGCGTTCATGGACTGGAGGAATTTGACAGCTTCCCAATTTTCATTCCCACCGTCGGAATTCGCCACCCATTCGCCGTCTTCACGTGAATAATCTAGATAAAGCATAGACGCGACGGCGTCCACGCGCAGCCCGTCTAGATGATATTCTTCGAGCCAAAACCGCGCATTGGCCACGAGATAATTCACGACTTCCACGCGCCCAAAGTTGAAAATTAGCGTATTCCAATCGGGATGAAACCCTTTGCGTGGATCCGCATGTTCATACAAATGCGTACCGTCAAAGCGCGCTAGACCGTGCTCATCTGAGGGGAAATGCCCGGGCACCCAATCCAGAATGACACCGATTTCAGCTTTGTGGCAGGCATCGACGAAGGCTTTAAAATCAGCAGGCGATCCGTGACGGGCTGTCGGGGCATACAGGCCGATCGGTTGATAGCCCCATGAGCCATCAAAAGGATGCTCCGTGATCGGCATGAGCTCAATATGGGTGAACCCCAGATTGTTGACATAGGGAATGAGAGTTTCTGCCAGCTCGGCATAGCTTAGATATGTGTTTTTTTCCCCGCGACGCCACGAGCCCATATGCAGCTCATAAATGGATATTGGCGCTTCGCGGTGCTGACGACTTCCGCGAGACTTCATCCAGTTTGAATCTCGCCATTTATATGTCGATAGATCGCGGACAACAGAAGCCGTTTTGGGTCTATATTCAGACCCAAATCCGACCGGGTCAGCTTTGAGGGGTTGCATGAGGCCCTGCGCGTCGCGGATAGCATATTTATAAGAGGCACCATCACCGACACCCGGTATGAATAATTCCCAGATGCCGCTTCCGCCGCGTGATCTCATTGGGTGTTTGGTTGTGCTCCACGCGTTGAAATCTCCGACGACGCAGACTCCCGCTGAGTTGGGCGCCCAAATCGTGAAACGTGTGCCGTCAACGCCCTCTTGTTTTTTGACGTGAGCACCTAGCGCGTCGTAGGCATGGATGTGTTTGCCCTCGGACAAGAGATGTAGGTCCAATTCCCCGAGGTCTGGCGCGAAGCGGTACGGGTCGTCATAGCGATGCTCAACACCGTCATAATTTGCGATCAACTGGTAACCTGTCTTGAGTTTTGACGCCTCGACGCGGACCTCGAAGACCCCGCCCTCATGCAAACATTCGCAATCCGCGACGGGCTTTTTGCCCTTTGGCTTCACAATCGACACGGATTGCGCATAAGGTGCATAGGCCCGAATGATCAGATCATCGCCGTCAGGGTGACAGCCAAGATAGGCGAACGGATCAGCATGAAGGCCGCGTAGAAGTCGGGCGCTATCTTGCTGAAACATATCCATATTCGCCTATTTATTCTCGTTTGTCGGTGTATCCCAAATATCCTTGGCATAGCCCCGGATTGTGCGATCTGAACTAAACCAGCCCATTTTTGCTGTGTTCAAAATGGCCATTTCTGCCCATTTTTCAGTCTGGCCATATACGGTGTCTACATGACGCTGCATGTCCCAGTAAGCCTCAAAATCGGGAACCACTTGGAAATAATCATGATGCTCAATATTATCGAGAATGTCTTTAAAGCGGTCGCCATCCCCACCCGAGAACACGCCGGACTTTAATTGCTCGATAATGCGCTGCAATTTCGGCGAGTCTTTGATGACTTCTGAAGGACGTCGGCGGGCGTGTTGACGCT
>CAZSKH010000263.1:0-3587 GCA_964607395.1 uncultured Algimonas sp. | reverse complement strand
ACAAACCCCCACGGGGCGAAAAAGCTTGGAAATATGAAAGCACATTAGAAGGCTATAGGCCTGAGGATGATTACCGGAATTATGAGTGACGTCATATGCACCCTTGAACGTTAATCCGACTAAACAAACTTAAAAGCGAATAGGCGCTTTCCCTCCCTCACTTTATGGCTAAACCTGTAGCAGGCTATGACGTCAAAGTGTGAGCGAGGGAATTTCGATGTTTGGATGGTTCAAGAAAAAAACTAAAGCGCCGCGCTACACGCAAGACGATTTGGCGGCCGAAGTGATGGCCGAGTCCCAGAAACGCTTCCCAAAAGAAAAATTTATATATGATAAGAAAATGAATGTGGTCCGCCCCGTAAGCGGCGATGCGGCGCAAACATTCTTGGGTAATATTTTCAACGTCGTCAAAGACATGTCTGCGCAGGATAGACAGGCCTATATTGAGGACTTTTTTAATACTGTCACGCAAACCTCGGGCGAGCTGACACTGGACGTTTTGAACGCCTATTTGATGACACGAGTGAGAACATCTGCCGAAGTCGGGCTTCGAAATTTGACGCTTGGCGCCCGTGGATCGGACATAGATTTCTTTACCGTCGAAGTGGGAGATTTGCTTTTTGATCTGACGGTTGATTACGGCAATACAATTTCAACGCCCCCAAAAGATACGTTGTCAGAGGTCGCAGGCGGAGATCAAAATGTTTTGGACCTCGCCCTGCAAAACCTCAAAAAAGTCAGCGACGAAACACCTTGGAAAAAGACTGCGCCGCATATCTGGGCGTCGAAATATCAAGATGATTATGACGCCGCGCGTTTGATCTGCCTCTACCCGGAATTCGAACTACCCGACGGCGTTGAGAGCCCCATCGTCTATATGCCGTCCCATAATGTGTGTTTGATCGCGGAGCGTGACGATCTGGAAACGCTCAAAACATTAGTGGAGACAGGTGACGAATTGGCGGCGGATGCGCGTAGATTATCCACGGCCTTGTGGCACAATACAGGCTCTGGTTGGGAAATTTTCACATTAGATAAAACCCACCCCTCCTATGGTTTTGTGAATCGCCAAAGGCTTTTGGACGTTTCCTCATTCTATGCTGAACAAAAAGACCTGCTGGAAAAAACACTGGAGGCTGACTCCGAGGACATCTTCGTCGCGAGTGTTTTACTATATAAGGACCAAGAGGATGGGTCCATTTTCTCTTGTTCGGTCCTGTCTTTCGGGGTGGATACGCTTCTGCCAAAAACGGAAAGGGTCGCTTTTGTTGATCCTGACAGCCCGGAAGAAAAGCAATTTTTAGGCATGTTGCTCTGGGATGAATTCGCGGCCGGCATAGGACCGTCTAAACTTGTCCCGTATAAATCTCTTGAGCCGGTGCGGTATAACCTAACCGGACGCTTGGATGAAAAAGACTTCGATAAAATCAGAGAGCGTTTGAGCTAAATTCCCGAGAGACATTTGGAGCGATCCCCGATCAAATCTTCGCGCCGCCTCGACTCGGCTGCGCCGTGACCCCATAGCTGTGCTATGACTCGCACGACATTTACCCCCCGCACGGCCACCGCTATCATCATCGCCAATATGGTCGGCGTTGGGGTTTTTACGGCGTTGGGCTATCAATTGGCCGATATCGACAGTCTCTTTGCCGTGATGATGTTGTGGGTCATTGGCGGGTTAGCGGCACTCTGCGGCGCGCTGTCCTATGCAGAATTGGGCGCGTCCCTGCCCCGGTCCGGAGGGGAATATACATTCCTTGGCGAGGCCTATCATCCGGCGGCTGGGTTTATTTCAGGCTGGGTTAGCGCAACCATTGGATTTGCGGCACCGACCGCCGTGGTCGCCATCGCTTTCGCGAAATATACGGGCGCAATATTGCCGGGCGGCTTGACGGATGGGTTCCAGAAGGCCCTCGCCTGCGCACTGGTGATTATCTTGGCGGGGCTTCATGCGCGCTCCAGACGCGTTTCAGGCACGACCCAGACGGCCTTTACAGCCATCAAAATTGTCTTGATCGCCG
This sequence comes from uncultured Algimonas sp., assembly GCA_964607395.1. GTDB lineage: Bacteria > Pseudomonadota > Alphaproteobacteria > Caulobacterales > Maricaulaceae > Litorimonas. The sequence continues at coordinate 1,566 of CAZSKH010000263.1, read as the reverse complement.
CCTTTATTCTTGCGGCCTTTGCGCTCACTGCCGCCCCGCAGGCTCTCGACCTCACCCCTCGCATCACCGATCCCGGCGTTATGCTCAGCGTGCCTTACGGCGTGGCGCTGATCTATGTGTCCTATGCCTATACGGGCTGGAATGCGGCGACCTATATCTCCGGCGAGCTGGAGCGTCCGCAGCGCGATCTCCCCCGCATCCTCTTCATCGGAACCGCGCTCGTGACCGTTTTATACGTGCTGCTCAATCTGGCGTTTCTATATGCGGCGCCTGTGGATGATCTGCGCGGGAAAGTCGAGATTGGCTATATTGTCGCCGACCGTATTTTCGGCGACACGGGCGGTCGTTTGGTCGGCGGCATGCTGGCCTTGCTGCTCATTTCCACCGTCAGCGCCATGACCCTCGCCGGACCGCGCGCTTTGCAAGCCGTGGGGCAAGATTACCGCGCCATGTCATGGCTGAGCCGTAGCACGGCGGAGGGCGTGCCGTGGGCCGCCATCCTGTTCCAATCGGGCATCGCGGTGTTTTTCATCCTGACACAGACCTTTGACCAAATCCTCGTTTTTGCAGGGGCGATGCTGGCCTTTAACAGCCTGCTCGCAATTATCGGATTGTTCGTCTTGCGCTGGCGGCAACCGGATTTACCGCGCCCCTATAAGACATGGGGCTATCCCATTGTTCCGCTCATCTATCTTTCGATTACGGCCGTGACGTTGGTGTTTGTTGTGATGGATCGCCCAAAAGCCGCCCTTGGCGGTTTGGGCCTGATCGCGATTGGCTTTGCGTTTTGGGCGCTATCCGAACGTTTGAACAGCGGGCGCAGTCCAAGGCACGACTAACCCGTCATGCACAGTGAGGACGCGGTCAAAGAATGGCACCAAATTCATATTATGCGTCGCGATAAGCGCGGCCACGCCCTCTGTCCGCGTCAGATTCAACAGGCTGCGGAAGACAGAGTCCGATGTCGCCGGGTCCAAATTCCCTGTTGGTTCATCGCCCAATAGGATTTGCGGACGATTAGCAAGCGCACGGGCAATGGCGACGCGTTGCTGCTCACCGCCGGACATTTGGCTCGGACGGTGGGTGAGACGTTCCCCTAGACCCATATTGGTCAGCAGGCGCGAGGCTTCGGCTTCGGCTGTTTTGGCAGATATACCAGCGATCATCTGCGGGATGGCGACGTTTTCAACGGCGGTAAATTCTTTCTGCAAATGATGGAATTGATAGACAATGCCGACGCTTTCGCGGCGAATGCGCGTGCGCTCATCATCGGGTAGCTTTAAGCATTCTCGGCCATTGATGAAGACCTCACCAGCATTGGGTTTTTCGAGCAATCCCGCCGCATGGAGCAAGGTCGACTTTCCCGACCCTGATGGCCCGATCAGGCCCACCATTTCGCCGGGGTAAATATCAATGTCCGCCCCCGCCATAACGGTGAGCGTCCCCCCGCCCGACGGATATGAGCGGTGAAGATTGCGGACAGACAGAACGGGACGAGACGGCTTAGTCATTATTCATACCTCAGCGCATCTACGGGATCGATTTTAGAGGCTGAAAGCGCAGGGA
>CAZSKH010000262.1:0-3589 GCA_964607395.1 uncultured Algimonas sp. | reverse complement strand
CGAAACGTTCGGCATGTTCAATGACGATAATGGTGGCATTGGGCGCATCAACACCAACCTCAATAACCGTTGTCGCAACGAGTATATCAAATTCACCGGCTTTAAACCTCAGGCTGATCGATTCCTTGTCTTGCGGCGAAAGCCGTCCGTGTAGAAGCCCCACGCGATCTCCGAACATGGCGGTGAGCTGGCGATGTCTGTCTTCCACGGATGACAGATTTATCAATTCGCTGTCTTCAACAAGCGGACAGACCCAGTAGACCTGATTGCCAACCTTGACCGCGCGGCCAACGGCATCAATCACGCCGTCCAATCTCGCGAGAGGTAGAATAGCCGTTTCAATGGGCACACGTCCGGCAGGCTTCTCATCCAAGATTGAAATGTCCAAATCGCCGTAACTGGTCAGGGCCAATGTTCTGGGGATGGGCGTCGCGGTCATGACAAGCAGGTCGGTCGCTTCGCCTTTCTCCGTTAGGCGCAATCTGTCCCGAACCCCGAAGCGATGTTGTTCGTCAATAATAACGAGGCCGAGATTTTTGAAAGCGGCTTTGTCTTGGAATAGGGCGTGTGTACCGACAATAACATCGATATAGCCTTCGGCCATGCCGGTCGCGAGGGCTTCGCGGGCTTTGCCTTTATCGCGCCCGGTTACCCCTTCGACTGTTAGGCCTGCGGGCTTTAAGAATGTGCGTAGCGTTTCGACATGTTGCCGAGCTAATATTTCTGTCGGTGCCATCAAAGCGACTTGCACCCCCGCTTCGGCGGCATAGGCACAGGCCAATGCAGCCACGAAAGTCTTACCCGCGCCGACATCCCCTTGTAGCAAACGCGACATCCGGTCGGATGACGCCATATCGTTTTTTATCTCCTCAAAGGCTCGCGCTTGTGCGCCAGTTGGCGGGAAGGGGGCGCCTTTTAAAACGTCCTGAACATAATCTCCCTTGGCAGAGAGGGCCTGACCGCCAGCTCCGCGATTGCGCTCCCGAACGAGCGCCATGGCGAGTTGTTTCGCAAGGAGTTCGTCATAAGCCAGACGCCGCCTTACGGGACTGTCGTCATTAATATCAACCGGATGCTCCGGACGGTGCAGCAATGTCAGGGCAGTACGGTAATCCGGCCAGTCCTGTTGGGTTTGAAACGCGGGGTCTAGCCAGTTCCCAAGCTCTGCACCGGCCAAAACTTTATCAAGCGCTCCGCTGATGGATTTGCGAGCCATTTTTTGACCGAGGCCCGCCGTCAAGGGATAGAGCGTTTCTAGCTCTGGCAGCTCATTAGCCTTCTCTAGCGCAAGCACATAGTCGGGATGGGTCATTTGTAGCTCAGCGTTAAAAACCTCGCATTTCCCCGAGATGATACGTTTCGAGCCTTCCGGCATCATCTTTTCCATACTCTGCGGATAGGCTTTGAACCAAGTCAGGGTCATGTCGCCCGTGTCGTCAAACACCCGCACGCGGTAGGGGCGGTTACGGGCATTGGGGGCAATGTGCCGTCCCACCGTGACTTCAAATGTCGCAATATCGCCTTCGCGTGCGCCAGCAATTGTCGGGCGATTGGTACGGTCAATCAAACCACTCGGGGGCGTAAGCACTAAGTCGCGAAGTCGAGGTCCCATGGCGCGAGTTAACGCCTCGCCGACCTTATCGCCAACCCCATTCAACGTCTTCACATCGGCGAAATAGGCGTTCAAATCACCGGGCCGGGATGTTAATTTCTGTGGAGCGCGAGACATATCGCCCTATCTGGCGGTTTGAGTGGCTTTGCACAAGTGACATGACGCGCACGAGTCGGTATGGCGCGCCCATGACGGATAGAATTGAAGATATAGACATGGCTACGCGCAGAAAGCGCCTCGTTTATCGGTCCAATTATCGTGGCATTAAAGAAGCGGACATGATTTTGGGCGGATACGCCAAAGCGAATGTTGAGACCATGACGGATGCCGAAGTTTTGATGTTCGAAGATCTGCTCAATGCGAAAGATCACGATATTTACGGCTGGATCATGGAAACCCTCCAAGTTCCCGCCAATTACGATACACCGCTTTTGGAACGCCTGCGAGCGTTCAACCCGACTAAATAGATGCAGATACAACTCTCCCGATATGTCGGGCCAGATGCGCAACTGACCGCCTCGGGATTGCCCGAAGGGGCAGATGCGTTGGCATTCACGAAAGCGGTTCGCCGTGATAAAAAGCCTGCGCTATTTATCGCGCGGGATGATGCGCGTGCGGCAGCCTTTCAATCGGCCTGTCGGTTCTTTGCGCCGGATATCCCGGTGCTTATGCTACCGGCTTGGGATTGCTTGCCCTATGATCGTGTGTCGCCCAGCCGCACATTGGCGGCGCGGCGGGCAGGGGCTTTGTTTTTCCTGACAACCATAGACCGCGCTCAGCCCTATATTATCGTGACAACCATTAGTGCGGCCCTGCAAAATGTGCCGCCCCGGTCCATTATTTCGGGCGCAGGGCTCTCCGCCAAAGCTGGCACAAGTGTGGAACGCGAGAAAATTATTCGCTACCTAACAGATAACGGATATTCCCGCGCCAGCACTGTCGTCGAGGCCGGAGATTTTGCAGTCCGCGGCGGGATTATCGATATCTTTCCTCCGACAGAGAAAAACCCGCTCCGCCTCGATTTTTTCGGCGACGAGATAGAGACCATCAGAGAGTTTGACGTCGATAGTCAGCGCACAACATCGGCGCGGTCAGAGCTCATCCTCGCTCCAGTATCAGAAGTCTTCATGACGGAAGACTCGATTCGCAATTTTCGCAGAAACTATATCGCGAGCTTTGGCGGCGGCGTTAGCCGAGACCCGATTTATGCGGCGGTTGTGGACGGCATTCGTCCGCAAGGGATCGAGCATTACATGTCTCTGTTTTATGAGCACGTAGAAACGATTTTCGATTATCTGGGACCTCAGACCTTAATTGCCTTGGACGGCCTTCTTTTTGAAGCGATGCGCGAACGTATTGATCTCATAAAGGATTTTTACACATCACGCCGCGAACATGCCGAAGCCCGAGATACGGGTTCCGGTGACCCATCCAAAAACGCCGGCTTGTATCGCCCGCTTCCTATTGATCGGCTCTATCTCGATGAATTGACTTGGGACGAACAACTGACCCTGCAACGTATCCGCAAACATACGCCTTTTGAGAGCCCCGAGGAAGGGGCCTTGAATTTCGGTGGGCGGCCAGCGCGAAATTTTTCTGCGGAACGCCGCACGGAAGGCGTCAATGTCTTTGAGGTCGCCGCTAACCATGTGACCTCTCTGCGGGAGTCCGGGCAACGTATTTGGCTCGGCTGTTGGACCGATGGGTCACGCGAACGTCTGGTAAGTGTCTTTGAAGATCAGGACTTGATTGTTCCAAAGGTGAATTCCCAAGCCGCACTAGATAGCAAGCCCGGCGATATTCGAGCCATTATTTTGCCGATTGAAAACGGCTTCACCCTCGGAAAGCTCTCCGTCCTTTCAGAGCAAGATATTCTAGGTGATCGCCTGATAAATCGTGGACGCAAGCGCAAAGCAAAGAACTTCATCGCCGAAGCGGCGTCCCTCACGCCCGGTGATTTGATTGTTCACATTGATC
>CAZSKH010000261.1:0-3594 GCA_964607395.1 uncultured Algimonas sp. | reverse complement strand
ACTTATAATAACACGAGCGGCGGGGATTTATCCTCGCTCAGCGGCGCGTTAAGTGCGCTGGAGACAGTCGGTCTGGTTCGTACGCTCGCGGAACCCACTCTGACGGCGATTTCCGGTGAAACGGCCAATTTCTTGGCTGGGGGCGAAATTCCAATCTTCACTGGCGCGACACGTGACGACAACGGAAATCTTATTCGTTCATTCGAGTTTAAACCTTTCGGTGTTTCGCTTGGCTTTACGCCCGTCGTCTTGTCCGAAGGATTGATTTCTCTGTCCATCAGTACGGAAGTTTCTGAACCTACGACTGAGAATGCCTTTGTCTCCGATGGCGGTGAGAACGTCTTGGGTATTCGGGTGCGCCGGGCCAACACGGTCGTCGAAATGCCAGCAGGCGGAAGTCTCGTGATTGCCGGACTTATACGCGAAGAGACGCGTTCCACGGTCGACGGCACGCCGGGTTTAAAAGATGTCCCAGGTTTTGGCGCGCTCTTCCGGGGGCGTGATAATCAAACAACCCAGACGGAGGTCGTCATTATGGTTACGCCGTATCTCGTCGATTCCACGCATCCCGACAAGTTGCAGTCTCCGGGAGATGGGTTTCAATCTCCAAATGATGTCGAGAGCTTGCTCATGGGGCGTCTGAACAAAGTTTATGCGGAAAATGGTCAACCCAAGATTCAAACGAATTCCCTCTCGGGACCGTTTGGACATGTGGTCGATTAAGCGAAGGGCGAAAGACAATGAAATACTCTATTCTTACAGCCTGTGTTCTGACCCTAGGTCTTGGCTTGTCCGGTTGCGCAACACCGTCAGAAAGCTATGCGCCTACGGCTATGCGCAATTCTATCAATGTCGCAGAGTCGATTGAGCGATTAGAGCTTTACACCCGTCCAAACGGCATGGAGCTTTCTGCAAGAGATAAGCTGGCAGTAGCTCAATTCCTCGATGGCTATGCTCGCTCTGGTGATGGCGCACTCTATATCAACCGTCCATCCAGCGCTATGGCGGGTCTTGGAACTCAGCAAGCTGAGGCGGCTATTCGGGGACTCATGGCGCAGGGCGGAATGAACCCCAGCGCTGTGCAAACAGGTCAGTATGCGTCTCGTCCCGGCGCGCCTGCGCCTGTTATCGTATCTTACCGAACGCTTCGCGCCATTCCACAAGATTGCCGCGCCATGGGAAGTTTGACCAATACATTTTCCAATCAGCCGCGTCCGGGCTTCGGCTGTTTTCAATCGGCAAATCTTGCTGCGATGATCTCTGATCCACGCCAGCTGCTTGAGCCTTATGCATCGGGTCAGCCCAATGCCCAGCGCAGACAAGTGATTTACGATAAATATATCCAAGGCGAAACGACAGCGGCTCAAATCAACCCGGACCAACGGGTCGAGGCGAGTGAATAGATCCTGATGCGCAAAAGACCTGAACCAAAGACAACGCTATGACAAATATGACACAGCCGCACCCACATCCCGCCGCCCCGCAAGGGCAAGCGCCCATGCAGCCGCGCCCTGTGCCTATGCCGAGTGCGCCAATGCCGCATGCGGTCCAACCAGCAATGGCACCGCAACCAGCCGGTCAATACAGACCTCAAGTCGCTCCGCAGCCGATGCCGCATGCGCCCCGCCCACAATCTGCGCCGCAGCCGACGGTTCCGATGCCGCAGCCAAGCTACCCCCCGCAAGCCGGGATCCCGCAGCCGGGCTATCCGCAGCAAGCCGGGATCCCGCAGCCGGGCTATCCGCAGCAAGCTGGTATGCCTCAGCCGGGCTACCCACAGCCGGCTGGTATGCCGCAGCCCGGGGCTGCGCCAGCGCCAGCCATGGGTCAAACTTATGCGCCATTGCCGGAAGATAGTCGGGATGAAGGTGAAAAGCCTCTTCCGTCGATTTCCGTACAGGCCTTTTGTGATCGCCAAGAAACCGCGCATTGCATTAATGAGACAACTCGCGATTGGCGCATGAAGCGCACGAATGTCAAAATTTACATGGGCGGTCTTCCGGCGGCGATTGAGTTTTATCACAAGGAAAACACCCCTTCGCTCATCATTATTGAGAGTGGTATGCGGGGTGAGGAATTGTTTAATCAACTCGAGCAGCTCGCTAGCGTCTGCGATGAAGGCACGAAAGTCGTCATGATTGGCGCGGCGAATGATATTCGGCTCTATCGTCAGCTGATAGATAAAGGTGTCTCAGATTATCTGGTCCCGCCCTTACACCCGCTTCATGTTATCCGCTCACTGGGTGAGCTTTATTCTGATCCTGAACAACCCTTCATTGGGCGTGTTGCGGCCTTCTTTGGTGCCAAAGGCGGGGTCGGTTCCTCAGCGATTGCCCATAATACAGCCTGGGTTCTGGCCGAAACTTTGGGTCAAGAAACCGCGCTTATCGATTTAGATGCAAGCTGGGGAACAACCGGTTTGGATTTCTCCTATGATAATATGTCAGGTCTGGAAGAGGCCTTGGGCGAACCTGATCGATTGGACGAAACATTGATGGACCGGATCATGATCCGGCATACACAAAAGCTCTCCATCCTGCCGACCTCGGGCTCGCTCAATACGAAGCCCGTTATGGACTCAGACAGCTATGAGGCGGTGGTCAATGCCGTGAGAGGTATTTCTCCTCTCTCTATTCTGGATATGCCGCATTACTGGACGGATTGGACGACGAATGTCCTGACATCTGTCGATGATGTTGTTGTGACAGCGACACCGGATTTGGCTGGCATGCGAAATGCCAAAAACCTGATTGATTTCCTAAAGACGCAACGCCCGAATGATCCGGAACCTATTTTGCTCCTGAACTGTGTCGGCATGGCGCCGAAGACTGAAATTACCGTCAAAGATTTTGGTGCAATGGTCGGACAAGACCCACATATTGTGATCGGATGGGACCCCGACAGCCATTTCGAAGCGACGAATGAAGGCAAAATGCTCTCTGATGTGAAATCAGCTGCGGCGACTGTCCAAGGTTTAGAGTTTTTGGCCAACCGTCTGCGGACGGGGTCATTCGACACGCGGATGAAAGCAGATGTTGCGCCTACGAAAAAAGGCCTAATGGCTGTCGGCGGCGGCAAAGGTGACAAGTCCGCGGGCGGCAAATCTATGTTTTCTTTCCTGAAGAAGGACAAGGGCTAGATGTTCGGTAAACGCGCAGAATCGACGCTAGTCAAAGAGCAACCGACTCCGACTGCGCCAAACAAAGAGTCCTCTCAGTCTGAGACGAATGCGGCGGCTCACGCGAGTGCGCCCACCGCGAAAAGCCGGCGCTCGGATGAACCTGGCGAGGAATATTACGAAACTAAGGCGACGATTTTCAACGCTTTGTTCGAAACCATTGATGTGTCTGCTTTGGCAGGCATGAATGCCGAGAAAGCGCGTGAAGAAATTCGCACAATTGTTGACGAAATTATTGCCATTCGGAATGTCCGGCTTTCGGTTAATGAGCAAAACCAACTCATCACGGAAATCTGTGACGATATTCTGGGCTATGGCCCGCTCGAGCCGCTTCTGGCACGTGATGATATTGCCGATATCATGGTCAATGGCGCAAAACATGTGTTCATCGAAACCAATGGTAAGATGATCAAAAC
>CAZSKH010000260.1:0-3596 GCA_964607395.1 uncultured Algimonas sp. | reverse complement strand
GAGGACTAGCGATGTCCGGAATTGATCCAATAGGATCAATTCCAATCGCTAGCCGAGGCGGTAACGCCTCGGTGTACTGAGCTTTGAGAGAATAAAGAAACCCGCTTCGAGAGAGGCGGGTTTTGTTTGGGCAGTTGATATTTGCGCCGAGGGTCGTCCGATTGTGTTGTTAAGCCGCTGTGGCTCGTAACATCCAGGCCGTTTTCTCATGGAGAGTAACACGCGGCGCAACCACATCTGATGTTGCATCATCGCCTGCATCTTCAGAAATGCGCAAAACTTCACGTGCAATTTTGGCCACTTCTTCATGTCCCTTGGCAAGGTTTTGAACCATCGTTTTCCAGTCTGGATTGCCCGTTTCTTCTTGAATTGAAGATAGTTTAGACATTTCAGCATAAGAAGCTGGCGCTGAGTAACCGAGAGCTCTAATCCGTTCCGCCAGATCATCTGCGGCAGTCCACATCTCTGTGTATTGTTCCATAAACTGAATATGAAGTTGTTGGAAATGTGGTCCTTCAACATTCCAGTGATAACCATGCGTTTTTAGGTAAAGCGTGTAAGTGTTCGCCAAAAGTTTCCGTATGGCTTCCGCTGATTTCGAACGGTCTACTGCTTTTATGCCGATATCGATATCCATGTTTAACTCCGATTTGTTGTTACCGTGGGATCTATACCTTGGGCTTCTGACATCGAATTTCAACACGAACTTGCTTGTCACAGGCCTAGTGGCTCCGTATTTGTTCTTTGCGGTTTCCTGTAATTGTTAGTCGTAGACAAAAGTCAAAAGCGAATTAATGGGACCAGCATAATATAATCTGTAAGGCCCTAAACATGACCGCCCAAAACCCCAAAGTCATCGGTTTCCACTACAGTCTCAAAAACGATGCTGGCGAGATACTCGACACCTCCGAAGGACGAGACCCTATGCTTTATCTCGCGGGGAGTGGGCAGGTGCTTCTGACTTTAGATAAAGTCATTCAGACCATGGCTATCGGCGAGAAAACCTCCGTCTCACTCGCTGCCAAGGACGGGTACGGCGAAGTGAACCCGGCGTTGAAAATGAATGTGAAGCTTGGGCAATTCCCACCCGGCACAGAGGTCAAACCGGGGCTTCAATTCAAAATCAATAATGAACCCGGCTCGCCCATGTTTCGGGTGATTAATGTGCTGGGCGAGGAAGTCTTTATCGACGGCAACCACCCGCTCGCGGGTGTGAACCTAAATTTCGATGTAGAGATCACAGAGAGCCGTGATGCCACGCCAGAAGAACTTGATCACGGCCACGCGCATGGGGCAGGCGGTCACCATCATTAAAACGCCTTGAGCCATGTCGGTTACAGGCGTTTTGAAGCCTTGAGCTATCGTTTCAATGGATTAAGGTTGGTCTGAACATTTGACCATACCAATTGAGGCCTCTGATGAAAAATGTCCTTTTATCGACTGGATTAATCGCGAGCGCCTTGGCGCTGATCGCCTGCACCGCCCCTGAAACGGCGACCTCGGAAAATGAAGCCCCGAGAGCGGAAAACCCCAAGCCCGAAAAAATCATAAGCCCCCTGCCTGCTGACCATATGGATTTGTCTTATTGGAACATCACAGTCCCAACCGATGTGGATGAAAACGGCAAAGTCGACACGGTCAGCGTCGCGGATATCCAAAGCTACAGCCATCCGGATTTCTTCTACGCCAATAAAGACGGACACGTTGTCTTCGCCTCACCGAATAAGGCCCTCACAACACCGAACTCCTCCAATACGCGTAGCGAGCTTCGCTATATGAGCCGCGGCAGTGATACGAAAATCAAGACGAAGGCGCCCGGTAATAATTTCGCGCTCAAGGCGCATCCTAATGCGGCAGAGTTTGCCTCTATCGGCGGCCGAATGGAGGCCACGCTCACGGTTGACCATGTTGCCCGCCGCGCTGGCAACCCGGACCGTCCTGCGGCTTTTTCTGCGGTCATCGGGCAAATCCACGGCGTGAAAGAGAATCCGCAGGTCGGCGCCTTTGGATATGGCAATGAGCCGCTGAAAATCTATTTCAAAAAATTCCCTGACCACGACACGGGCTCTGTGTTTTGGAATTATGAGCGCAACCTCGCCAAGGAAGATGTGGACCGCACGGATATCGCCTATGCGGTTTGGGGCAATGTGTGGACAGACGCCGCCGACCCCGGACCCGCGGGTATCCCGCTGGATCAGGAACTCAGCTACGTCGTCAATGTCTATGAAAATGTGATGCATCTGGAATTTTCAACCAAAGGCAAACCAACCAAGACATTCAAAATCAATTTGGCAGATAATGTCGATGCCAATGGCAACGTCGACGCGCTGGATAATCCGCTGGGTTACACAGGCGATGCGCAATATTTCAAAGCCGGGATTTATAATCAGTGCAGCACCAAAGATGCCCCCGGCGTCTGGTATGCCGCTTGTCCCGGAACAGGCGATTGGGAGACGGACAAAGCCAATGGCGATTATGCCCAAGCCACATTCTCCCGCCTCGTCGTGACAGATGCAAAACCTATGTAAATTTACATAAGTTCAATATGGAATCCAAAATGATGGACCGCATTGTAAAACTCTACGCAACGATATTCACCGGGCTTGCGTTGGCCGCCTGCGGTCAATCTTCTACCTCGAGTCCGACCATATCGACCGCCGTCAACTGCTCTCAGGCTCTTGCTGTTTTGGGCGTGGCGCAGGATGCGGGGAAACCGCAAATTTCTGTTCATGGTGACGCCGCTTGGACCGATCCTTCGCGCGCCAGATTACCGACTTCGCTGGGCCTTATCGATCGGACAGCGCAGACACGATATTTATTTGATGCGTCACCCAAGATGAAACGACAGCTCTATAATTTAGACCAAATTGATGATGGACGAGGCTTCGCTTTAGACGGAGTGTTTCTCACCCATGGCCACATGGGGCACTATCTCGGCCTCGCACATTTGGGCAGAGAGGCGATGGGCGCAAAATCTATTCCAGTATATACTATGCCAAGAATGTCGGAGTTTTTGCAAAACAATGGCCCATGGGATCAATTAGTTGCGTTAAAAAATATTGAAATCCGAAAGATTAAAAGTGGCGACCAAATCACATTAAGCAAAGCTTTGACCGTCACGCCTTTCGCAGTTCCCCATCGCAGTGAATATACGGAAACGGTTGGCTACCGCGTGGAAGGTCCCGACGCTAGCGCGATATATCTGCCGGATATTGATAGTTGGCGGGCATGGGAGGCTGGCGGCGGATCGCTCCACAGTCTCGTGTCTGAAAATGATCGACTCTATCTTGATGCAACATTTTTCAGCGGAGATGAATTACCTGGCCGTGACATGACCCTGATCCCGCACCCGACGATTTCGACAACGATGGAAAAGCTCGCAGACCTACCCGACACAGAACGCGCGAAGATCCACTTCATTCATTTGAACCATTCCAATCCGGTGCTCAATAAAACCAGCGTTGCGTTTACAACTGTGCAGGACAATGGATTTAGCGTGGCAGAAGAGGGTGAAATCTTCTGTTTGGGCCAATGATTCATTTCATATGCTTACTCGCTCGCCCGCTCACGCGTTTGCGCCACATGCGAAAGCTGCT
>CAZSKH010000259.1:0-3624 GCA_964607395.1 uncultured Algimonas sp. | reverse complement strand
TGAGAGAAGAGACCTAATTGAACGCCGATAGTTGTTATTTTTCTGACCGCAACTACGACAGTACAAACCCGTCATCTTTTCACCGCAGGAAAAGCACTCAATTTTTTGGTTTTCGTAAGGAATATTGTCGCGAGCCAAAAAAACTTCGCCCGCGATCACTGCCGAAGCCCTTGCCTCAACAAAACTCACGCTTGATCCTGATGATGACATCATTGCCATAACCCCTATACAGCAATGTGGCACATCAAAAGGTTTATGAGAACATTCAAATTTGGGTCTTGAACCCGCAAACCAGCCCTCTAAACCAAGAGAATGTTTAAAAATAAAGTTGTTTGTATCACCGGCGCTTCCGGAGGCATTGGCCGAGGTCTAGCCGAAATGTTTATATCCGAGGGCGCGACTGTCGCGATTAGCGACCTGAAATCCCCCAACGAAACCGCATCTGAAATCGGCGGTCATGCCTATGAATGCGATGTTTCGAGCGAGGTATCCGTCCAAGCCTTTATCTCAGGTGTGCAGAGCGATCAGGGCGGGGTAGATATTTACGTCTCAAATGCCGGCGTTGGGTCAGGCAATGGGAAATTTGTGGCAGGCGCGAGCAATGAAAGTTGGGAATTGGCCTGGCAGGTGAATGTCATGGGGTCTGTTTATGCAGCACGGGCCTTGATGCCGAGTTGGGTGGAACGGGGAAACGGTCGGTTCGTAATTACAGCGTCTGCGGCAGGCCTATTGAATCAAATTGGCAGCGCATCATATTCCTGCACCAAACATGCCGCGGTGAGTTTGGCCGAAAGTATTGCGATTGAACACGGTGATCAGGGAATAAAATCCCATTGTATTTGCCCGCAATATGTCCGGTCGAACATGACAAAGGGTATGCCGATGGCAGAGGGTTCGCAAGATGGCTTGCTGGAACCTAAAGACGTCGCCAATGCGTTGAAGGCTGCGATTGCAGCGGATGAATTTATGGTGTTCCCGCATCCGGTTGTGAAAAACTACTTCATCAACAGAGCCATGCATACAGATGCTTACCTATCTGGAATGCGTAAATTAAAGGCGAAAGTTGGCCGCGCGTTTCAGAGCAAGAGATAGGATATGACGGACAGATTTGACTTAACCGGACGTATTGCCTTGATCGCGGGCGCGTCACGAGGGATTGGCGAAGCCATTGCTCATGGGTTGGCGCAACACGGCGCAACGGTCATTTGTTCCAGCCGGAAACAGGCCGATTGTGAGAAAGTCGCTGAGGCTATCCGTGACGCAGGCGGAAACGCGATCAGTGCTGAGCTGCATTTGGGGGAGTTGTCAGACCATGCCAAAGTCATCGAGATGATTTCGGAAAAATACGGACGTCTTGATATTCTCGTGAATAATGGGGCGACAAATCCCTATATGGGTCCCGCGCATGAGGCTCCCGAAGGAGCCTATGACAAGACATTTGATGTGAACGTTAAGGGACCGTATTTTCTGTCTTCAAAAGCCATTCCATTGATGCTGAAAAATGGCAAAGGGGCAATCGTCAATGTGGCGTCTGTCGACGGCATTCAACCCGGGAAAGGGCGTGTCATTTACGGTATGACCAAAGCCGCTGTCATTTCTATGACAAAAGGCATGGCCAAAGAATATGGCAATCACGGCATTCGCGTGAACGCTTTATTGCCAGGATTTACGGACACCAAACTGGCTTCGGCACTTAAAAACGCGCCAGGGATGCAAAAATATATGGATGAGAATCTGGCAATTTCTCGCATGGCACAACCGGATGAGATGGTCGGAGCTGTGCTATATATGGTCAGTGATGCCAGCAGTTACTTCACAGGGCAGGGCATGGTCGTTGATGCTGGGGCGATTATATAGTTATGGCAGATAAGAACCCGACCATTCAGGTGCGCGACGGCGAAGCCTTAGACATGTCAATTATTGACCCTCTGTTGAAAGAGGCGATCCCCGGGCTTTCGGGAGAGGCGATAGTGACGCAATACCCGAGCGGAGCTTCGAACCTAACCTATGCCGTCGATTATCCTAACCGCAGTTTAGTTCTTCGCCGTCCGCCTTTCGGCAAGATTCCTAAGGGCGGTCACGACATGTTCCGAGAATATCGGATCATGAGAGATCTCCAGCCTGTGTTTCCGGCGGTGCCACCTGTGCTTTACTATACGGATGACGAAAGCCACATTGGCAAAGAATTTTATGTCATGGACCGCGTGGACGGTCATATCTTGCATAGTATTCCAAAGGAATGGAATTGGAGTGAAACGGAAAACCGTAAGCTCTGCGAAGGGTTTTTTGCTAAGTTGTGCGACCTTCACACTCTCGATGTTGAGGCCGCGGGATTGTCTGATTTCGGAAAACCAGAGGGCTATGTTGAACGTCAAATCAAGGGGTGGAACCGCCGTTGGAATAAGGTTCTGACGGATGACGTTCCGCATTATGAAGACATTCAAGCTTGGCTTGAGGATAATATGCCCAAGGATTCCGGCAAAGTCGGGGTTTTGCATGGGGATTTTAGGATAGATAACTGCATTTTGGACCCCAATGATCCAACGAAGATATCGGCAATCATCGACTGGGAAATTTCGGCTTTAGGGGACCCATTGATGGATCTCGGAAATACGCTAGCTTACTGGGTTCAAGCCGACGATCCGCCCCATATGCAAATGACACTGCGGCAACCGAGCAATGTTCCGGGTATGATGACGCGCCGCGAGGTTCTAAATTTTTATGCTGACCGAACCGGGTATGATGTCTCCAATATGACGTATTATTACGTTTATGGAATCTGGCGTTTATGCGTGATTATCCAACAAATCTACTTCCGCTACGTCAGCGGATCTACTCAAGACGAACGCTTCAAATCCTACGGGAAAATGGTCATGGCGCTAGCCGAGACTGCACGAGAAAAAATAAGAACTGGAGAGATATAATGGCCGAAATGGATCTAGGGATGAGTGAGCGCGTGAAACCGCTCGTTGAGAAAATTCGCGATTTTACACGTAATTATGTCGCCCCTCTAGATGAGGAGTTTCATAGCCTAGTGGGATCGGCGAAAGGCGGGCGTTTTGCTTACTCCGATCGTCAAACTGAGATTTTGGAGACCATGAAAGCCGAAGCGCGCAAGCGAGGACTTTGGAATTTCTGGCTAACTGACTCCGAAGAAGGTTTTGGTCTTTCTACGGTCGAATATGCCTATATTGCCGAAGAACTTGGCTGGGTGCATATGGCGTCCGAAGCGATGAATTGCTCCGCACCGGATACAGGCAACATGGAGGTGCTAGAGCGCTACGGCACTGAAGGCCACAAGGAACAGTGGTTGAAGCCTTTGCTGGAAGGAAAAATTCGGTCGGCTTATTTAATGACAGAACCGGACGTCGCGTCGTCTGACGCGATTAACCTCGAGTTTTCGGCTGTTAAAGACGGTGATGAGTGGGTTTTGAACGGAGAGAAATATTGGTCATCCGGTGCGGGTGACCCGCGCTGTAAGGTCTATATTCTTATGGCGAAAACACCTAGTGAAGATCGCAAGAAGCACCAACAACATTCTATGTTCGTTGTGGATGCAGAGGTCGAAGGCGTTGAAATCCTGCGTCCCATGATGGTGTTCGGCCATGATGATGCCCCGCACGG
>CAZSKH010000258.1:0-3681 GCA_964607395.1 uncultured Algimonas sp. | reverse complement strand
AGCGTCAAGCATTTCACGCCAATTTCAGAGGCATCTTCGACAACGCGCCGGACGGTTTTCACACCTTGCGTATGGCCGAACACACGCGGCCTGCGGCGCGCGCGCGCCCACCGGCCATTACCGTCCATGATTATCGCAATATGCGCCGGCATGCCGGGATATGTCGGCGTATGGCCCATCTAGACCTTCATGATCTCAGCGGTTTTGGTCTCAAGATTACTCTCAATTTCCGCGATGACAGCGTCGGTCGCCTTTTGCGTATCGCTCTCATGCGCTTTGCGTTCATCCTCGCTCATACCATCTTTCTCGGCTTTTTTGAGCGTTTCCATCGCGTCGCGCCGCACGTTCCGAACGGCGATTTTCGCGTTCTCTGAATAGGTTCCAGCCACCTTGGTCAGATCCCGGCGGCGCTCTTCTGTTAGCGGCGGCATAGGTATCCGAATGGTTTGCCCATCGACAACCGGATTAATACCCAGATTCGATTGTCGCAGCGCTTTCTCTACGGGACCGACCTGCGTCTTGTCCCAAACACTGACAACAAGCATCCGCGCCTCTGGAACCGTCACATTTGCAACTTGGTTCAGAGGCATTTCAGAGCCGTAAGCCGAAACTGTAATATTATCGAGCAACGCCGTGTTGGCACGTCCCGTACGCAGGCCCGAAAACTCGGTCCGTAGGGCTGCAACTGCGCCGTCCATCCGTTTGCGGTAATCCGCTATGTTAAATCCGTCGGCCATATGGCCCTCCTTTATTCCAACCAAATCTGCCCACACCTATACAGCCCAAAGGGGCGGAATCAGGACCCGATTATGGTACAAACACCTTTTCCAGCCATAACACGGTCAAAACCGCCCTTATCTGCCAGTGAGAAAACTATAATTGGGATTTTATTCTCCCGCATCAAGGCCACAGCCGATGTATCCATCACGCGCAGGTCATCTGTCAGGACTTTATGATAGCTAAGCTTATCATATCGGACGGCATCAGGATTAGTTTTCGGATCGCTGTCATAGACCCCGTCAACTTGCGTGCCTTTGAGCAGCGCGTCACATTCCATTTCCGCAGCCCGCAGCGCCGCAGCGGTATCCGTTGTAAAATAGGGGTTCCCTGTCCCGGCGGCGAAAATAACAACGCGCCCCTTTTCCATATGGCGCGCAGCTTTACGGCGAATATAGGGCTCACAGACGGTTTGCATCGGAATGGCCGACTGAACGCGCGTGTGTACGCCGATTTCTTCCAATGCGCTTTGCATCGCCAGCGCGTTCATGACCGTCGCGAGCATGCCCATATAATCAGCAGTCGAGCGTTCAATCCCTGATGCGGCTGCGGAAAGCCCGCGAAAAATATTCCCTGCCCCGATAACCAAGGCAATTTCGAGCCCTTTGTCATGAGCCGCTTTGATTTCACGGGCAAAACGCTTCACCGTATCCGTGTCGATTCCGTAGGCTTGCGAGCCCATCAGGGCCTCACCTGAAATCTTCAGCAAGACACGTTTATACTGATAGTCGCTCACCATGAACTGTCCCGTTTCTAGAGTGCGCTGGGTGCGACTCCCCTATATCTGGCGTGAATATAGGCATGAGAAGCGCGAGGGCTAGGAAAACTTACTGGAGAACGAGAAAGGATTAAATTTGCCTCCCCCTTCAGGGGGAGGTGGACCGAACGAAGTGAGGTTCGGTGGGGGTGGCCCGCCGATGATAAGATGCACTCAGCCCCCTCTTCGTTCGCTACGCTCACATTTTCTCCCCCTAAAGGGGGAGATATGTCTTCATAAAAAAACCGCGCTCCTTTCGGAACACGGTCTCAAATTCAAAATTTGAAGAGAAACTAAGACCCGGCAACAGCTGCCGCGACTTCTGCCGCGAAGTTTTCTTCTTTTTTCTCAATGCCGTCGCCAACTTCCATGCGGATATAACCGGTCATGGTGATATCAGCGCCAAGCGCTTTGGCTTCGTTCGCAATGATCGTTTCAACATTGTGATCCGGGTCCATGACGAACATTTGGGTCATCAACACGGATTCTTTGAAGAATTTGACCATGCGGCCTTCGACCATTTTATCAACAATGGCTTCCGGCTTGCCGGATTCAATCGCTTCATCCTTGAGAGCCTTACGCTCCTTTGCGACGACGTCTTGGTCCAAATCAGCCGTGGTCAGCGCCAATGGCGAGGTCGCCGCGATGTGCATGGCGATTTTCTTTGCAAGTTCATTCAACTTGGCAGTGTCGCCCGTTGATTCGAGCGCAACCAACACGCCGATGCGGCCCATGCCGGGTGCAGCAGCGTTGTGGATATAGCCTTCAACGACGCCCGAAGACACGCTGAGCTTTTCCATGCGGCGCAAAGACATGTTTTCACCAATCTTAGCGACGAGGTCAGTCAAGAAAGTCGTAACAGTCTTGCCGTCAATGTGAGCCTCGCGAAGCGCTTCAGTATTATCAACAGTCAAAGCGGTCGAAGCAATCTGAGCCACGGCGGTTTGGAAGCCTTCATTACGAGACACGAAATCGGTCTCAGAGTTGACTTCGACGAGAACGCCTGTTGTGCCGTCAGTGGCAACAGCGACAAGACCTTCGGCCGCAACACGGCCAGCTTTCTTATCGGCTTTTGCGATACCTTTTGTCCGCAACCAATCAATGGCCGCTTCCATGTCGCCGCCGCTTTCGCTGAGGGCTTTTTTACAATCCATCATGCCGGCAGACGTTGCGTCGCGCAGCTCTTTGACGAGTTTAGCTGTGATAGCAGCCATAGTGGTCTCCTATTCAAAATAGAGATTAAGTTAGGGTTCCGCGCTTACCTAGGAAGACCAGCGCGAAAATTAAAGATGTCAGCGAGAAGCACTTAGGACTCTACGGTCGGAACCTCTCCGGCCACTTTCGCCGGTTTGGAGTCGGCCAACGCGGCAGCGGAAGCAGGTTCCGCAGTTGTCGGCTCTGTTGCCGGCGAAGGTGCAGCCGGTGCGACTTCCTCAACGGGTGTCTGCAACATGACTTCTTCGACATTCTCGGCAGCGCCGATATCGCGTCCAAGAGAGGCTTGTGCTTCCGTCATGCCGTCGAGAACAGCGTCCGCGATCAGCTCGCAATAAAGCATGATGGCGCGGGCCGCATCATCATTACCCGGTATAGGCAGATCAGCCGCCGCAGGATCACAATTGGTGTCCAAAATCGCGATAACCGGAATGCCCAAACGACGCGCTTCTTTAATTGCGATGTTTTCTTTGTTTGTATCGATGACAAACATAAGGTCAGGCTTGCCGCCCATATCTTTGATACCGCCGAGCGCTTTTTCGAGCTTTTGCATTTCGCGGTCGAGCTTCAAGTTCTCTTTCTTTGTGAGACCTGTCTCAGCATCCGCGCCTTGGTCGCCCAACAGCGCTTCGAGTTCTTTCAAACGCGCGATAGATTTCGTGACGGTCTGCCAGTTTGTGAGCATGCCGCCGAGCCAACGGTGATTGACGTAATATTGCGCGCAGCGTTTCGCTGAGTTTGCAACAGGATCAGATGCAGCGCGTTTCGTGCCAACGAAAAGAACACGGCCACCTTTGGCGGCAACATCGCGGACTTCTTTGAGGGCTTGATGCAAAAGCGGAACTGTCTGGGACAAATCCATGATGTGAATGCCAGAGCGCGCACCAAAGATGTAAGGTGCCATTTTTGGGTTCCAGCGATGTGTCTGGTGA
>CAZSKH010000257.1:0-3690 GCA_964607395.1 uncultured Algimonas sp. | reverse complement strand
GGCGGCACGGCCTCTATCTCGCAAAGTTGGGTGAATTTTCCGAATGGTGCGGGTGTATTCTCGGGCGGCACGGAGACAGGCGATATCAACATCTCCGGTCGCCCCAATGACATTGGCGTTCAAATCGTTCAACCGCTCTATCAGGGTGGCCGCGTTAAGGCGCTCAAAGAACAAGCAAAACTGGGTATTCTGGCGTCGCGGGAAAATTTACGCGCGCAGGAAAATGATCTCTTTCTGTCCGCAGCCAGCGCTTATGTCGATGTTCGGCGCGATATTGAAGCCGCCCGTATCCGCCGAAATAACGTCCGCGTATTGTCCCGCCAGCTAGAGGCTGCGACGGCCCGATTTGATGCGGGCACCGGGACGCGCACAGATATCGCGCAATCGGAATCGCGCCTAGCAGCAGCACAGGCGGGGCTGGCCCAAGCTGAAGCCCAACTCGCCGTCTCAAATGCCAGTTTTGCAAGATTTATTGGGCGGCCGGCGATGAGTCTCACGGCGCCGCCAATCTATAGACTTCCGCCCAGCCTTCCGGATGCTATCGCCGCGGCCCGCGAAAACAACCCGAGGCTCATCGGGGCATATTTCAATGAGGCTGCGGGCCGCGCCGCCATTGATGTTGCAAAGGCCGCAGGCCGTCCGACTGTGTCGCTCTCTGGCGGTCTCAGCCGACAACGGGAACAGCTCTCACAACTGCAAGCGATTGATGCCGCCTCTATCACGGCGCAGATTACGGTCCCTATTTATTCCGGCGGAGGGAACACCTCACGCCGCCGTCAAGCCGAACACGCCAAAACCCGATTGGCGTTCGAAACCCGCGATGCGGAATTGGCGATTGATCAAGCTGTTACACAAATTTGGGCACAATTGACGGCCGCCCGTGCCAGCCTGCAAGCGGCAAAGCGTCAGGTCAGCGCCGCAGATATTGCCTTTGAGGGCGTGACTTTGGAACAATCTGTCGGGACTCGGGATCAGCTGGATGTGTTAAACGCAGAGCAGGAAACCCTAAACGCGCAGCTCTCTGTCATAGAGGCCGAGCGAAATGTGAGCGTGGCGACCTTCCAGCTTCTCTCCACAATGGGTGTTTTTGATGCGCAAGGCATCCAGCTTCCTGTGGATGGATATGCGGCAAGTGATAATTTGGACATCATCCGATATCAGGGCCTGACGGAGAAAATGGATCGCTATGCACCGGGTTTCGTCAAAAGATTGAACCGAAAACTGCCCGGCGAGCGCCTAAAACCGGAAAATTGGGATGAAATTGGTGGGCTAGATATTCTGACTGAGCCCGTTCAACCCCCCTCAACACCGCCTTATGACCCGCTTTTAGATGCGGATGGCGATGGAAAAAATGATAAAAAATACAATCTTGCCGATTCTCCCGTGGATTGAACGTTTGCGCCGCTGGACAAGCGTGAGGCGTTGTTTTAACGATATTAACTAGGGATTGACCATAGAGGCCGCAGGATCGGCGTATTTATATGTCGAATAATAGCGGGGTTGTAATTTATGTCTGATCAGACACCAAGTTCGTCAGAGGACCTGAACGGCGCAGAGCCGAGCATGGAAGACATTCTTGCGTCTATCCGAAAGATTATTTCGGACGACGAGCCTGTGGCGATGGAGTCTCCCGAAGATATGCCAACGGCTGATTTGGTTGAGACATCTGCCGCAGCCGGATTAAACGACATGATGAAGGGAATTCATTTCGAATCCAATGACTTAACGTCAGACGCCGTTTTAGATGCCGTCAGCGGTGACGCCGAATCCCTCTTGGATGAAGGCGATAGCGTCGATTTAAACATTGATGACGTTTTGGCGGGATTGGATGACGACATTTTGGGGGCAGATGTTGATGACATTTCACTTGAAAGTGCCGCCTTCGAAGATAATGCGCTCACGGATCTTGTCTCGTCTGAAATCGCCCCGGATACTGATGAGGATATATTGTCATTTCTAGATGCCGATATCCCGCTGACCGACGCTCAACCCGAGGCGACAGGTCTGGAGATTGGAGCGGGGGACGTGGGTGTTGACCTTGCAGCTGATGAAGATCTCGAAATGGACAGTTTATTGGATGATATTTTGATGTCACCCATAGCGGATGACGCCAGAGTGACTCTTGACGATGCTATTATAGAGACTGATGTCTCCGCTGAAGATACGACCTCGGCTGAAGATACTGATTTGGAACTTGTGAAATCGCTGATGGCTGATTTGGCAGATGATCCTGGTGGGCTGGAAACAGACGAAGATTTGGATGCGCTGCTCGCCATTCCGGAGGCCGAAGACGAGACAGCGATTGACGATGATTTCGCAGCCTTATTGAATGATGTCGGCGCGTCCGAAGTTAACGCTCCAGAAGTCGATATGCCTGAGAGTGATGCTTTGGAGGCGGATCTGGCCTCGGCTGACTCTGAAACGGACGAAGATATCCTAGGCGATATCTTGGATATGACACTAGAAGATGAATTGCTGACCCATCCAGATGATCTGGAGGCAGATGATCTGGAGGCAGATGATCTCGAATTGGATGATCTCACATCTTTGGACGCAGTAGCAGAGGCCGAGCAAGATAACGTCGCTGAGAATATTGATTTTGAAGACGAACTGCCGAGCTTGAGTGAAATCGCGGCCGCCGCCGAAGCGGATGCCGTCGCTGTTGAGACAGTCGCCGCTTCTGCACCGCAGGCCGCTATTGCAACCGCAGGACTGGCCGCTGCCGCTGTTGGCGGCGCGGCTCTGGGGTCTGCCGCATCAGACGACGTTGAGGCTGAGGCCGAAACTGACGACACACCTATCGATATTGAAACTACACCTGAACCTATTTCCATGATTGAGGAGACTTCCATGCCCGTAAAAGCCGTCCAAACAGACGCCATTCTAAACGAGGTGACTGAAACGGCTGCGGCCGGAGCTTTTGCTGAACTGAACCAAGTTGTCGAAGACCAGGCGGTTTTCAACGAAAGCGGACCTCGCATTGGTGATTTGGTGCAAGATGCGCTGCGCCCGATGCTCAAAGAATGGCTTGATGCCAATCTCAAAGGGATTGTCGAGCGCGCCGTGACCAAAGAGGTCAAGCGTATCTCTTCCGGCAAGTAAGGGCACTCAGCCCTTACCCTCAGCGGGCTAAGCTCCCGCTTCACATTGTTGACGGCGTGGTTTAGAGCACGTCAAGAAATTCACCCGTTCCCTGACTTTTGGGGGCGGGTTTTATGTTACGTAAGATAAGATCATGCTCGAGAAATCATTCAACCCAACAGAGGCCGAAGCCCGCATCTATAAAATGTGGGAAGAGAGCGGCGCGTTCAAACCCCGCGCGGCGAAACCTACCGACACAAAAGACGATAATTTCTCCATCGTCATCCCGCCGCCCAATGTCACGGGCAGTCTGCATATGGGGCATGCGCTGAATAATACGATTATGGATATCCTCATTCGGTTCAACCGCATGAAGGGCAAAGCCACACTCTGGCAGCCCGGCATGGATCATGCGGGTATCGCGACGCAAATGGTGGTCGAACGCAAGCTCGCAGGCGAGGGTAAAGCCCGCAAGAATATGACGCGCGAGCAATTCCTCAATCACGTTTGGGCGTGGAAGGAGGAAAGCGGCGGCATGATCGAGCAACAGCTTCGCCGCCTCGGCAGCTCCTGCGATTGGTCACGCTCTAAATTCACGCTGGGCGACCG
>CAZSKH010000256.1:0-3732 GCA_964607395.1 uncultured Algimonas sp. | reverse complement strand
GGATAGAGCGCTGCCCTCCGAAGGCAGAGGTCACAGGTTCGAATCCTGCCGGGTGCGCCAAGAACTCCGTGTAAATTCCCTCTAAGTCATTAAAAAACATACGTTTTTTAATGTTGGCCTGAACCAACCTCAAGCTTCCTCTTAAAATGGGGTCCAAATTGGGGTCCAGACTGGGGTACAATTGCTCATGTCCATACGACGAAACCATTATTTAGAACAACGAGGTCACGCTTGGTACTATGTCCGGCGGGTTCCATCTCGCTATCGCGAGATAGACAAACGCCGTCGTGTTAAGGCGGCCCTACAAACAGATTCCCTCGTCATCGCACGCGAAAGGCGGGATGTGATGATGGATGCAGATGAACATTTTTGGGAAACTACGCTCGCAAATCACGTAGGCATTGCACCTGAAGAATCCCCTGAAATGTGCCGTTACAGGTCCGCTAGGCGACGTGCGCGCGCCGTAGGCTTTGAATTCAAGCCTTTAGAAAAGATCGCGGCCTTTGAGCCACTTCCAAAAGTTATGGAGCGGATCGTCCATGTGAAAGAACACAAAAGAAGCGAACCGGATGTTGAAGCCATATTCGGGAACGTCAGTCCGCCTGCGGATACTATCCGAGACGCCTTTCAGCTTTACTGCGACAAATTAAGTATCAGCGAGACAAGCCGAAAATCGCCAGAACAGATCGTAAGATGGCGCGCCACCAAGGCCCGCGCTGTGGAACATTTTGTAGTCCTTTGTGGAAATATCACCATGGATAAACTTACCCGCGCACATGGCCGAGCCTTCTATGATTGGTGGGGAGAAAGGCTCCGTCCGAGCAGTCCAGACGGCAAAACTTACAGACCCAACAGCGCGAACCGAGAGCTCGGAAACCTACGCCAACTCTTCCGTGAATATTGGACCTATCAAGGCGAAGAAGAGCGAGAAAATCCCTTTCGGAAACTCAGATTTAAGAACACCCCGATAGCGTCCACTCCATCATTTCCAGACATTTGGGTGCGGGATACACTCCTAAAACCGAAAGCCCTGGACGGCATAAACACGGACGCCCAGCTGATTGCTTTTGCTTTGATCGAGACAGGATGTAGGCCAAGCGAGATCGCAAATTTACGTCCAGAGAACATATGTTTGGACGCTGAAATCCCTCACATTCGCATCCGCCCAACTGATAAACGAGAGCTAAAATCTGCCGCATCTAGCCGTGACATACCGCTTCTAGGCGTGTCTTTAGAAGCGCTGAAACGCGCTCCAAACGGCTTCCCACGTTACCATGATCGGGGTAATTCTCTCTCTGCTGCTTTGCTGAAAGCCTTCCATAGTCGAGAGCTAATGCCGACGGATAAGCACCGCATTTATAGCTTCCGTCATGCCTTTGAGAAGCGCATGCAAGAAGCTGGATTGGACTATGGGTTACGGTGCACGCTTATGGGTCACAAGAATAATCGACCTCAATATGGAGACGGTGGATCGCTAGCGTATCGACAAAAAGAACTCTTGAAAATCGTTCACCCTATTAGCACAGAATTCATCAAGTTCTTGCCTAGTTTGGATCAGAAAGTTGCACAGTTACGTCATTTCCAAGTAGGTCAGTGAGCAATTTTTCTCGCCCTTCAAGCGCTCTTAACTCGCGTTGAAGGCGTTCCATAATTGGCCAATACGCATCACCGTGAAGCTGAATAATCTCAGCAACTGTCCTCATTCCGTCGCGGATATCTACGGCGGATATTTTAGAATTTGACATAGTTTGGTTTTTTGAGTCATGCCCAAACCCTAAGCGATAACCTCGTTTTTGACCAGATAAGAGACATAGCGGAATAAAGGCTAGATAAGGTTTTCGGCTGGGCACGGGTGAGAGGCGTGGAGGACAAGATAAAAGGAGGTGTGCACACCTATGGGTTAACCCATTGTCTGCACATCGTTTTAGGTATGCACTTTACAAAACGGGGTGTGCACCCGTTTTCGCGTAGCGTTATGTTTTATATCAAGAAATGGTGTGCACACCGAACCACAAACCTCAACCAACCTTCTACGGCCTCAATTCTCTAATTGGTTATTTGCGGGTATAATTGGATATCTTGGACTGAATAATTTCTAGTTATTTATGCCGCTTCGGCTGATCCATTGATGCTACCAAGAATGCGAACAATCTCAGACGCAGCGTTATCGTCAAACATCCCACTCAAACCTTGATCATTCAAACGTGTAAACGGCTGCTCGTATAGCCTTGCCGGATCGATACGTCCGTTCTTGGAAAGCGCATCTATAATCAGATCAACAAACTCTATCTGGTTCGCGTTGAAGTTTGACTCTCGAATGAAGTCGGCAAACACTTTTCTGACGGCACTACGGTCAAGACCAATAAGGCTGCGAACAAAAGCCTCGAGCCCCCCTGATTCATCAATCAATGTTGCTGCATCAGGATCATATAGTTTCTGAGCAATCAATAAGCCTTCCAACTGCTCGATATCCGTCGGGGTCAATGCAGCTTGAGTGTGGATTTTATTGACCGCGATATGGTCTTTATGCGCCATTAAGAAATGCCGAGCCTTTGCTGTGAAACGCTCCTTGTCAAAGCCAAGCTCAGTTTGCAGAATTTCAATCTCTGCGGCTTCGCCCATCACATCTTCAAAATCTGAATAGACCCGCTTCATTGCAACCTTATCGACAAGCCGCGCGAGGGATCGAAGTTTGCGCCTCGCTACTTCTAAAATTTCGGGCGTTATGTCCTCCCAATATGGGTCTTTTTGCATCTCTAGGATTAAGGCCAGTTCTTTCTTGACCATTGGCACATCAACACCCTCAAGCGCCGAAACAATGTTCGTGATTTTGTGGCGATAGGTTTCAATCGCCACGCTGTCTTTAAGGAGCGCGAGCTGCGCTCTTAAAATCAAGAGATCGAACCGCTTGGCGTCTATATCACCGTCGGCGTTTTGCGTTGGAAGGTCTGAGAGTTTTTCACGCAAAATATGTTGATCATCCAACGTCAGGCGCTTCCACGCGGAGCGACTGGAAAACTTCTCAATGTGTTGACGATGTGGACGTACAATAAAATTCTCAAGCGGCATCTCGGTTACATCGATATGAAGTCTGTCCGTCAAATCAGATTGCAAATTGACGCTGGCACTCGCATCGACTGGCACAGGCCCCTCAAACGGTTCCTGAGCGCTACCGTGAACTTCGCCGCTCTTGTTGTTTTCAAAATGCGCAACAACATCCAGCCGTGCTAAAAATAGCGACTGGCTCAATGATCGTGCGGGTGTGCTATCAATCGTCTCTGGATTTTCATTAAAAAACTCAAAGTTATGGCAGTGATCAAAAACAAGGAAATGCGTCTTATCCTTACCCGGACCGAAGAGATCAGGACGCTTGCGGGTGCCGCGTCCAATCATCTGCCAGAATTTCGTTTTAGAACGGACGACTTTGAAAAAGACAAGATTGACGACATCAGGAACATCTATGCCCGTGTCGAGCATATCGACGGATATAGCGATGCGGGGATTTTTCGTCGGAACTTTTAGATCATCTATGAGCGATTGCGCATATTTGACCTTATGCTCGATAACTTCCGCTTCCTTGTTCTTATGCGCGTAGTGAAAATCATAGCGCTTTTTGATGAAATTCGCATGAGCGCTGTTCTTGGCAAAGATGATCGTTTTGCCGATATCTTCGCCATCTGTCTGACGTCAGCGCCTGTGTCTCAGATTTAGGTCTGGGCTAAGAGAGACTTT
>CAZSKH010000255.1:1312-3746 GCA_964607395.1 uncultured Algimonas sp. | reverse complement strand
CAGTTTACATGTGATATAAGAATGCGTTAACCCTGATTTAGGGAAGGGCAGGGTAGAGCGGGCGCACCAGAGACTTTCCAATTTTTAGACGTGTGCCGGGCAAGTGAACATGACGAATGAAAATGACATCAATAATGTGTCCCCTGCTCAGGCAGAGCGGCAAGGTATGATGTCCGCCTTACATGAACGTGCCGATGCTTTTGCGCGGTTCCGTCATACGGTTATTCCCAAACGAAATCGCCACCGCTTTCTCGCAGCGGCCGCCGCTATCGGTATTGTTGGCCTGATTGCTTTCCCAAAAGGGGAGGCCGATGCAATCGAACCTGCCGTTCAAATGGCGTCTTTGCCAGCCATAGATATTTCGCGTTTTGATATGGGCTTGGAGCCGGATTTTTTGAGCGCGACGACAGTCAAGACGGTCACGTTAAAACCGGGCGATAATCTAGGCCCGCTTTTGCAGCGCAATGGTTTAAGCGGACAGCAGGCCTACCGCCTCACCCAAGCTTTTGCAGAGGTCTATAAGCCGCGTAACTTACGGGCGGGCCAGACTTTCAATTTGCATTTCGCCGGCGAGACGCTGGATCATCTGACGTTTAAGCCCAATGTCGAGACGACGGTCTTTATTGACCGTGCGGGCGAGGATTATGCGGCGCGTAAGATCGATGCCGAGTTCAAATATGAGACGATTTCTGTGAAGGCAACGGTTGAAAATTCGCTGTATGTTGATGCCACGCGTTTGGGCGCACCGGATAAGGTTGTCGTCCAATTTGCAAATATTTATGAATATTCCGTCGACTTCCAACGCGATATTCAACCGGGTGATGCGTTTGAAATGTTCTTTGAGGTCGCGCGCGATCAAAAAGGCGAGATCGTCAAAGCGGGAGATCTTTTATATACGTCATTCTCCCCGCGTGGAAAAACATCTGAATATTGGCTCTTTGAAGATAAAAAGGGCCGCGAGAATTTCTACGACGCGGCGGGCAAAACGGCAAAGCGGAAACTTCGCGCGACGCCTATTCATGGCGCGCGTTTGTCATCGTCCTATGGTCGCCGGAAACATCCTATCTTGGGTTATCGCAAAATGCACACGGGCGTCGATTTTGCAGCCCCGCGCGGCACGCCGATCTTGGCTGCGGGTTCAGGGACCGTGGAACGCGCAAACCGTTATGGCAGTTTTGGCAATTACATCCGCATTCGTCACACGGACGGATATAAAACGGCCTATGCCCATCTTAAAGGGTTTGCTCGGGGCGTGAAAGCCGGAGCCTATGTGAAACAAGACCAGGTCATTGGCTATGTCGGAACGACGGGCAGATCGACTGGGCCGCATTTGCATTATGAAGTCATTCATAAGGGTAAGAAAATCAATCCACGTCGTTTGTCTCAGCTATCCGGCAAACCTTTGTCAAAAGATCAAAAGCCAGCCTTTGTTGCTCAACGGCAAAAGATTGAAAAAATGCGGGCCGCGTCTGAAACAATTTCGCCAGCCCCGCGAGTTGCTGCGCCCGTTTTAACAGCGTCGCTACCTGAATAAATAAAACGTGCATATTTTTGAGTGAAATAAGTTCTTCGGTTTTAACCAACACTAAACTCCGGTTGTATCGCGCGCTTGCCCCAGCGCGAGATTAGAGTTAGTTACGGTCTCGAATTAATATAAATTCGGGACCGTCATGAAAAATCTTCTCAACTTCTTTTTTTCCTTCGATAAATTATTCAAGGAAAAACTTATCGTGCCATTCTTTTGGCTGGCTTTGGTGACGTGGGGGCTTGAGTTCTTTTCAACGGCTCTCTCGTCCATCTCGCTTGGACCGCTTGCGAAAGTGTTCGATTTTGTTCAGTTCTTCATTTTCATTCTATTTGTCCTCGTGCTCATTCGTCTCCTCAGTGAGCTTGCCGTCGCGATATTCCGCATCAATGACAATCTTTCCCCTGACGGCGGGAAGTCAGAACTCGCCGATATTGACCCAGTCTTAGAAGCGCGCAAAGCCGCTGAACTCGCCGCTGCACGGACACGCGAGGCCACAAAAACAATGCGCGATAATGTCGGCGAAATGAGCGAAAACGTTCAGGGCAAAGCGAAAGCCGCGACGGCCTCTGTCCGTGAAAAGACCGGTCTTGAAAAATCCAAACAGGAAAAACTATCCTCAGAGGATGCAAAGCCTGTCGAAATTCTGGAGCCTGTGAAAGCCGCCGCCTCGAAGAAGCGCGGCCGCCCTGCTGGGTCAAAGAACAAGTCCAAAACAACAGCCGCGAAACCCACCGCTGCGAAAACCGCGCCAAAGAAACGGGGTCGTCCAGCTGGGTCGAAAAATAAAGCAACGAAAGCCAAACCTGCCAAATCGACAACGACTGGCAAACGCGGACCCAAGCCGGGCACAAAAATCCCGCGTGATGCGGATGGCAATTTGTTGAAAAAAGACGGAACGCCTCGCAA
>CAZSKH010000255.1:0-1212 GCA_964607395.1 uncultured Algimonas sp. | reverse complement strand
GGCAGTTGATAGGTCCAAGCACAGAAAAAGGCATTCGCCGCCGAAACTCGCTGGACTTCCTCCCAAAAGGGCGCATCCGCAAACCAATGCAAAGCCGTCGCCACGGTCATACAATCTACAGACCCGTCCGCGAGGCCCGAGTGTTGTGCGGGGGCCACGTGATAGGAAATTTCCGGGTGCGGGCTCGCCGCAGCGATCTGTTCCGGTGAAATATCTGTCGCGTAAACGGACTGAAAATGTGCCGTCAAAGCATGAGCCGCTTGGCCTGATCCCGTGCCAATATCCCAAACAAGCGTCTGCGCAGGACTGTTTTCAGCGATCCACCGATAGAGTTCAGGCGGATATCCCGGCCGCCCCTTGGAATATATGGCCGCTTGTTTTCCGAAACTCGTTGCATTTTTCACACGCCTTTATGACAGGCGAGCAGGCCGGGTTGAAGGGATAGAAATGGGATATGGGATTGCGAAACCTCCGTTTCCCAAAGTATCAGCCAACACTCACCCGGATTTTCCCGCCTGCGAAACCAATTTTAACCGTGTCTCCATCCGCGATCCGGCCACCCAAAAGTTCGCGGGCGAGCTCATCTTGCACCAATTTTTGGATAACGCGTTTCAGAGGTCGCGCCCCAAAGCTCGGATCATACCCGGTCTTGGCCAAGTGCTCCCGCGCGGCATCTTCCAGCTCCACCGTAATCTGCTTGTCTTTTAACCAGCCTTGCAAACGACCCATTTGGATATCCACAATCGCGCCCATATGCTCCAGCTTTAGCCGCTCGAACAAGAGGATTTCATCAATTCGGTTTAAAAACTCCGGACGGAAATGGGCGTTGACCTCGGCCATGACGCCAACTTTCGCCGCTTGCACATTATCGCCATCCGCGAGGTTCAGAAGATGCTGCGCGCCAATATTTGACGTCATGATAATTAGGGTATTGCGGAAATCGACCGTGCGGCCTTGCCCGTCCGTCAGCCGGCCATCATCCAACACTTGTAGTAAAATATTGAACACATCGGGATGCGCTTTCTCAACTTCGTCGAAAAGAATGACTTGATAAGGGCGGCGGCGAACAGCTTCGGTTAACGCCCCGCCTTCATCATATCCGACATATCCCGGCGGCGCGCCGATCATGCGCGCGACCGAATGTTTCTCCATATACTCCGACATATCCATGCGGGTGATCGCTTGGTCATCGTCAAACATAAATTCGGCGAG
>CAZSKH010000254.1:0-3749 GCA_964607395.1 uncultured Algimonas sp. | reverse complement strand
CAGCCTCAGTTGTTTTTGAGTTCAAAGCGTCAATCAATTGAGCGCCGGAAAAAAGTGTGATCAGCGCGCCGGAAATGGGCAGTGGCAGAAGAGCCAAACCTCGGGGCAGGCCCAAGGAGGGAATATCAAACGCCCATAAGGTAGACGTCAATTTCCAACCGGCGAGCACCATCACGATGCCGGCGCAGGCCACAGCGAAATGCGCGGTCAAGTCGAAACCTTTGGCGAGACGGGCCGGAACGGCATTGCGGATCGCATCAATGCGAATGTGGAACCGTTCGTGGACACCGGCGGCGGCCCCGAAAAATACGAGATATCCCAAAAGCAAAAGCGAGAGTTGTTCTGACCAAGCGGGGCTGGCGTTGAACACATATCGCGCCACCACTTGATAGGTAATGATGGCGGTCATGATAACGATGCAAGATGCGGCAATGAAAAGGGCTATCTTGCTCAAAGTGTTTAATAGGTTTTTCATGAGCCTTGCTCCCCAATCCGATCAATTTCCGCGAGGTAGGGTTTGAGCTCCGGTGTCACGAATTGATCATAAACAGGGCCCATTAGAGCGCGGAACGGCGCCGAGTCGATATCCGTCAGGATTTCTCCGCCGTTCTCTATCAGCGTCTTTTTTGAGGCCTCAACACGGGCATCCCACAGGCTTCGCATGACGCCGACCGAATGACGCGCGGCTTCCATAACGAGCGCTTGATCGTCTTCATCGAAACTATTCCACGTTCGCAGGCTCATGATGAGCATATCGGGTGTTCTGAAATGACCTGTTTCCGAATAATTAGGCGCGACTTCGTAGTGCCGCGTGCTGATATAGCTCGGCCAATTATTCTCGGCCCCGTCGATCACTTTTTGCACAAGGCCCTGATAGACTTCGCTGAAATTCATGGGCGTTGGATTGGCGCCCAAGGCCCTCATCGTGGCCAGAAAAATATCGGAGTTTGGAACGCGAATTTTCAGACCCTTCAGAGCTGACGGGTCGGGGATCAGGCGTTCTGTCGTGTAGAACCCCCGGCCGCCCGTATCATAAATCGCAATACCGCGAAGACCATATGGCTCCAGCGACTTCATAATCGTATCCCCGATTTCCCCGTCGACGATCTCGCGCTGATGCGCGGTAGAGCGGAAGAGGAAAGGAAGGCTGAATAGGGTGGTGAGCGGCGCGATGTTGTTCAATGCGGCACTAAAAGTTCGGGTTAAATCAAGACCACCGAACATTGCGATCTCGAGCGTGCTGCCTTCATTGCCAAGTTGTCCTCCTGGGTAAATTTTAATTCCCAGCCGGCCGTCGGTCTTTTCACCCAGATAGACCCCCATCGCGCGCACGGCCTCGACTGTCGGATAGCCGGTTGGCAAGGAGTCAGTTGAATACAACACACGTTTCCCGCCAAGGGCCTCGCTGGAGCATCCTGCAAGTGCGCTGGACATAGCGAGAGATCCGCCCATCATGAGGCCGCCAAAGTTTCGGCGATTAACACTCGAGATGCCGGGTCCGCTGTCTTGCGAAGCGTGTCCTAATGCGCGTAGCTTTTTGGTCGTCATTATCTGCACCGCTCGTTGTGATGTTTCCTACAGGACACCTGTATTGGTATCTCTTATTGGTATGTCGTATTGGTATTATGTAGCTGTCGACGGATTTCAATCATATTTTAAGGATTTTCGGACCTTTACGGGCTCTGACGCCGCGAAAGTTGATAATCATAGAGTGACGGCACATCTTCCATCGAAACATTGATCCGCTCGCTGTAGGGCGTGGGCACATAGGCGATATCAAATTCGCGATTGCCTGACACGCCAATGATGCGGCCATCTGGACCTTCTTCTAGGCCTCGTAAGGTCACAACTTCATTGCGGGCCGCGCCGCTCCGAACGTTCACTTTCAGGTTCCATGTCGTGTTATAGCGGCCATGTCCAGGCTGCCAATATCCTGCGCCGCTGCCGTCCCAAATGGGATAATAGGGTCCGTTTTTATCTCGCATGGCGTCGACATTTAGGGTGATGTTGTCGAACAGATTTTGGTGATTGGCCCCGGCATGTTGGTCGAGGACCGCCGCTTCATTGACAATCGCATTTTTGAAAACAGTTTTCGTCGATTGCGTGTTGAGGCTGAGGGAATGAATGGGCGAATTATTGACCGTCAGATTTTCGATCAGGAAATTATGAACATTGCCTGCGTGGACTGAATAATGCGCCTGACGGTCGCCATTTGTGGTGATGTCAGAGATCGTCACATTGGCACTATTATAGCTCAAAATACCGGTGTCAGCATTGAGGAAAGTAACATCCCGCACCCAGCCATCAAACACGCTGGTCAGGTAAATTCCATTATAGCCGCGTTCCAGATGATGCCCAAAATAGGGGGATTGGGGGAAGGAGATATGGAGGTCTTCGATCCCCACATTCGTCATGTGATCCCATTTCGCAAATTGCGCAGGAATCTCCTCTGAGATTGTATGGAGCAGGGGATCACTGATTGTGACTGTGGTCCCATTTATCTCTAAAATTTTCGTCTTCTGACGGACCAGCGGGCGTTCGGGAAACGTCCAATGATGGGACCCGATTTTTTTGCCCGTATCCCCGGTGCCATACATCTCTTTCAAAAGCGCCCCGGTCTCGCCGTCGCGGTTTAGCCATTGCAATTCGACGACATCCCCGACTTTCAAAGTCTCCGCATCAGAAACTTCAACTTTTCGCGTGCGAGCTTGCCCCGAAACCGCATCTGCCACCACGGTGATGGCCGGATCTTTTTCTTCCAAATAGGCGGCTGCGCGTGTGCCCTCTTTTTGCACCCAGATAAATCCGCCGGTCCAGGAATATTCAGAGAAAAGCTCGTCAATATTTCTATCTTTTTCGCGTTGGCGCTTATCATATTTTTGGAGATATTCGCGGATTTCACTGAGATAATCCGTCTTATCGATCATCTGTAGCGGGCGGGGAAAATGCAGATCGGTGCCGTCTAGACTGGACCCTGCGCCGCGCAGCACAATGTCGCCGCGTTGAATTCTAAGGATATCAGAAATAATGACGCGGCCCTTTGGGAATTGGACAATCACGGGACCGCTTGTATTATGGGCGGCCTCTAAAGCCTTCAACATGGCTTTCGAATCGTCAATGCCATCATCCGCGGTGACGCCATATGTGGTGACATCAATCACTTTGCCTTTGGCCAAAGGAATCTCGCCAATTCCGTGATTATATCCGGCATAGGAAAAATCGACGAGAGGGACATCTGCGATAACAGACGGATTTGTCAGGATTTGGATCTTGCCATCTTTGTTGGCGTGCGACGTTGCGGGCGCGCAGGCCGCGCCGATCAATCCAAATATAGTGAGAGTTTGAAGTAGTCTTGTTCGTGTGTTCATGGAATAACCCTAAGCCTCCGCGAGTGGCGGCGCAAAGGAAACTCAAGTCTATTTTAATTAATTATCGTCGAAATTTATGATGATAATCGCAAAGGTCTTACCAGTTGACCGGAATCGACCTCGGCTTTGCGCAGTTGGTCCGGTTGCGAAGGTTCAAACATAGGCATAGAAAAATTCCCACTGCCCATCATCTTTTAAAGGCGGGTCAGCCGAATGTCGGTGTTTAAGCAGGACATGCCCGCAGGTCGTGCAATTGGCTTTAGCCAAAAGCACAAGTCTGCCCGATTGGACGCGGAGCGCCCGTATTTGACGCGGGGCGTCAAATGCAGCGAAGCGCCTAACCCGTAAGGGTTCGGCCACGATGTTAGAGATTTAGACATG
>CAZSKH010000253.1:0-3767 GCA_964607395.1 uncultured Algimonas sp. | reverse complement strand
TAAAAAAATACGTGCAGGTCTGGGATGTTGCCTGCGAACGGCAAGTTGAAATCAAAGGCCCAGATGCTTCAAAACTCGTTCAAATGCTCACGCCAAGAAATCTCGACAAGATGCGCGAGGACCAATGCTATTACATCCCAGTCGTCGATGAAAATGGCGGCATGCTAAATGACCCTGTAGCGGTTAAGCACAGCGACGAACGGTGGTGGATATCTCTCGCGGACTCAGATTTGATGTTATGGATAAAGGGTCTGGCTGCAGGCTTAAATCTGAACGTGGATATCTTCGAACCTGACGTGTCACCTCTGGCGATACAGGGACCAAAGTCAGATGAATTAATGGCCAGACTTTTCGGTGATGAAATTAGAGATTTGAAATTTTTCCGCCATCAAAAGATCAATTTTAATGGCAAGTCTTTTACAGTCGCACGGTCAGGTTTTTCGGTTCAAGGCGGGTTTGAAATCTATGTTG
This sequence comes from uncultured Algimonas sp., assembly GCA_964607395.1. Classification (GTDB taxonomy): domain Bacteria; phylum Pseudomonadota; class Alphaproteobacteria; order Caulobacterales; family Maricaulaceae; genus Litorimonas. The sequence goes on along the minus strand of CAZSKH010000253.1, from coordinate 3,296 downwards.
ACGGACATGAGAATGGAGAGCCCTTATGGGATGCTCTTTTTGAAGCCGGGCAAGACTTGAACGTAAAAGCAGGATGTCCGAATGGAATTGAACGCATTGAGGGAGGTCTGCTTTCTTATGGAAATGATATGACCATAGAAAACACACCCTATGAATGCGGACTTGGAAAATTTTGCAAAGGTGAAGCCGCGAAAGGATGTATCGGATCGGAGGCCTTGCAAGCCGAACTTGAAAATGGTCCAAAGCGCCAAATTCGCGGCATAATGATCTCTGGGGATGCTTTACCAAGTTGCACTGTTCCCTGGCCCATTGCGAACAATTATGAAAAGCGTGTCGGGCAAGTCACATCCGCAGCATGGTCACCAGACCTGAAAACGAATGTGGCACTGGCGATGGTCGACAAGTCCGACTGGGATCTCGGAACAGTACTCTTAGTCGAAACACCCGATGGAATGCGAGACTGCACGGTTAACAAACCAAGGTTCGTTTGATTTTCTTCGGCACACATGCGGCCAGATATATGTCGCGACACATCCAGTGCATTGAAGCCTAGAAACTCACGATTGGGTCACCAAATTTTCGTTCATCAGGTAAAATCCCAAGACCATCTCCCTTGGGCATAGCAATATGACCATCGCAAATTTCAATCCCGTTTTTATCATCATAATGACCATCAATATAGGGCGCGGCAATCCAGACACCTTCAGAGAGTCGGGGCGAAACTGTCGCGCCGATTTGAACGCAGGCAGCCGCAATAATATCCCCACCCCAACTGTCATCGCAGGTGTGAGGAATACTATGCGCCTCACAAATATCACGGAAAGTCGTCATAGGTTGCAGTCCTCCAATGCGCGTCACCTTCATCCCAAACCCATCAATCATGCCTGTGCCGACAGCGCGCGTAACGGTCTCTATATTGAGACTGGATTCGTCCATATAAATCGGATGAGAGATTTGCGAGCGAAGGTCGTACAAATCTTGAGCAGAGTTACAGGGTTGTTCCATGATAAAGGGAATATCGGTACATTCACGACTAACCCTAATAGCATCACGCCGTGTCCATCCGCGATTAGCGTCCACGGCAAGTCGTAGGTTGGTTCCAACGGCTTCCCAAACTTTGTGAATAACCTCTATATCTGTCTCCACGGCCCGCCCGCCGACTTTAATCTGAAGTCGAGGAAAACCCTCTTTCATCTTCTCTGCCGCAATCCGCGCGATCTCGTCCGGTTGGCCAACGCCTGTTGCGTAATAGGAGGGGACATTTTCAGAAACTCTCCCGCCAAGGATATCCGCAACAGGCTGACCTGTCTGTTTGCCAATAATATCATGTGCCGCAATATCGATGGCCGCCTTCGCGTAATTATGACCATTCAGAAGACTATTCATATGACGGTGTAATTGCCGCGTCCCCGTCAATTCTATTCCAACAAGCCCCGGAGACATTTGTGTCAGCGCCGCCCTTGCCCCCAAAGTGTGGCTCTCAGCATATGTTGGCCCAACCGGGCATGTTTCGCCCCAACCAAAAACACCATTATCCATCGTTACTTTGACAAGCGTTGTGGCCAGAGAATAAACGTCGCCACTAGCCATAGAGTATGGGCCGTTTTTCACAGGCAATTCATACCCGTAAATATCAATTGATTTAATTTTCATTCACCTGCTCCGCGCCGCGATGCTTCGGTCGCCTCCACGAGAATGCGGCTGGCAACATCTTTGAGAGCCTCAACTTGTGAGCCAAGAATATTAATGCCGTTCTCTAGGCTTTCTGAAAAGAATTCGGTTTGTGTTGCATTGGTCTTAAATAGTTGGTTCTCATATTTAAGATATTCGGATGGGTCGATGCGATCCCGCGTACAAATCAAACTCAGCGGCTCCTCAGAAGACCCTTTGAATAGGTTTGGGCAGCCAATCTGGGGCGCGATTACAGAGACAGTCGTGAGGCCTATTGCGACACCGTTAAACCCTTGCCGTGCCATGAACGGCAAAGCCCCTAAAAGAGCTTCCGCGCTTTCGACATTCTCAACGTCAACACGGGCCTTGCCATTTTCAGCTGCGGCGGCAATTGCGAGGTCGCTCAATGATGGCCCGAGGTCAAGCAAACTTCGTCCTCCTCCATCCATCACTAAATGAGACTTTGAAATTTCCTTCAAGGAAGGCTCGGACAAGCTATCATCTTCCAAAACTGAAAAGCTTTCCACCAATTGACTGACGCCTTTATGACCGTGACATTCGAGCCACAGAACCATTCTCGCCATATCGTAATAATCTCGCCTGTGCCCGAAAAGCGCCTCGAAGACCTTTATCAAAAGCGCCCATAATTCATTTCGGGAAAGGTTGATTTCCTTAGCCATTAATATTTGGCCGGATAGGAAAACACCAATGGTCGCCAAAATCCTCCCCTATATCAGAAACCAGAGGTGCGCCTTGGAACATCGTATTACGCACCCACATCTTTGATCGTGGATCAAATTTCCCAACACCAAAGAAAGAGAGTTTGCATCTGAGCAGGTGTATCGGCAGCACATCGTCATCCAATAAATTCGCCCGGACCTCGCCATAACGCGTTGTGCTCATCGTTTGGATGCGCCTGATAATATAGCGATGATCGGGGTAATTAAACGCAAAATAGGCCGTCGTTTTGTCGCCTTCGTCGCGCACATATGTGTCGATATCTTCGTAGCATCGTTGCACATCGCGCGCGATGCACATCATCATTTCTTTCTCTGCACCCGGCTCATTGTACCGCTGCCCCAGTCGAGGCTCTTCCTTCTCTTCGGAACGATACCAAAATGTTCCCAATGAAGATTGAGATGTGAAATCGAGCGAAAGCACCCAATCATAATGCTCTTCAATTTGAGTTTTGAGCTCCGATAATTTCATATGCGGAATAAGGTCGTATTGTTCTGTGACGTTTAGACGGTCTTCTAGGTCCAAGACATATTCTGGATAGAGCTCAGTCAGAATAGCATTCAATAACTCTTGCGTTTCCACGCCGTAGTTTTGAGCCGCATAAGCAGTAAGTTGTGACCAATCTGTAATATCCTGACGATTGGCATTGAACCATTCCAAGCATTCGGTAATTTCGCTGCCAGCTCGATCATTAATAGTGTTTTGCTCAGCATTGTCGGTCGAAATTTCTTCCAAATGCTGTTTTGCCTTGAGGACGTAGCACTCAAAATTTCCGCATTTCTCCTCGGTAAGCTCTGCGTAAGCTAGAATTCTCGCGAGCGCCAACTCTCGCACCTCAATCCAATTCGCGATCAGAAGCGGATGGTTAATCAGGTAAGGCGCCATGC
>CAZSKH010000252.1:0-3768 GCA_964607395.1 uncultured Algimonas sp. | reverse complement strand
GGCGGCGGCGTATATCCATAATTCGAACCGGCAGGCGGCGTCGCGGACCCGGTTCCAGAGTTTTGCCAAGCGTTCGCGATGGTCGGGGCCGAGGCAGCAGAATATTGCGGCGCGCTTTGCCCGCCAAAAGTCTTTGGCGGTGTTTTCGAGGAATAGGACGGTAGAGCGCTAGCCGAACGGATGGTCCGGCGCGGGCTTGTCGCGATGGGTCCGTCGGATCTCGCTGCAATCGGTGCGGCGGCAGGCGCTTGATAGGATGGTGTCCGATACGCCGGAGGTTGATAGGTCGCCGATTGCGCCGGAGGTGTATAGGCTGGCGCCTGATAGGAAGTCGTTTGCGCGGGCGCGGGCTGGCTCTCCCAGGCTTGCACGCGGCTCTTTGAGGCGAAAGGCGAGTTGGACTGCGCGGTCGCGAGGCCCATTCCGGCCAAAGCCAGAACGGCAAGCGGGGCAGCGGTCGATAAAAAACGCTTTGAAGGCATGAGCAGGACCTTGGTCTCAACAGGAATTGACGTCACGTTAACCTTTGGCCTGCGGGCCCTAAAAAAGTGTTAACGCCCGTTTACCATGCCGAGTTTTTACAGCGAAACGCGCCAGATATGCCGGAAAGGCGAAAATCAGCTGAATCCTTGCCGCAAATTTATGATACGCGGTCTAGTCGCGGGGCGCAGAGCGGTTTAAGGACCTATCGGATTGATGCTGCTGATGCGGCATTCATGACCCGTTTCAACAGATTTGCATTTGGGATGCCCGAAGATGACTTTGAAAACCGCTATCGCCGCCGTTCTTGCCACAAGCGTCCTTTTGGGCGGCTGTGCCTCCAAGGCCAAGGCTAATTCAAACGCACAGTCAGCCGCGCCGAACCTGGGTGTGAACAGCTTTTTATGGCGCGCCTCAATGGAAACGCTCAACTTTATGCCGCTCGACCAAGTTGATCCTTTTGGCGGCGTTATCATCACGGATTGGTATGCCAATCCATCGGTCCCAACAGAACGGTTCAAAGCCACGGTCTATATTTTGGATACAAATCTACGGGCAGATGGGTTGAAAGTCTCCATCTTTAAGCAAACGCAAACAGTTGGCGGATGGCAGGACGCAAATGTCGACGCCGATACCGCGCGGCAGATTGAAAACGCGATCCTGACCCGCGCCCGCCAACTCTTTATCGCGACGCAGGATGCGCGTTAGGGCCTATCGCGCCACGTAAAACACCAGAGCCTCAAGCGAAAGCTTGGAGCTTTTTTGTTAGTCACGAGCGAAAACCCTTTAATCTAGTGGGAACTTTGTCACGCGCCAGAATATGGTTGCGCAGAGAAGCGAGAGCGGCAGGGTAATGATGACCCATGGAATTATGCTTGCAGCGAGAAACCCGAACATAATCTTTAAGATCTCACCATCAGGTTGAGACTGATCATATCCACCCCCTGTCAAATCAACGAATAACGCAACGAAAATAGCATAGAGACAGACAGCGCCAATATTAACAAGGGTAGAGCCAATCAATCCTGATAGGGCGGAACTTTGCCAACGCCGCAAACGCTTGGCAGACTGGATTTTTCTAAGCCGCAAACAGGCTATCCACGCGGCCAAAGGGGTGCCGAAAATAAAGCACGCTACGATCGGCCGCGTAACATAATGATGCGTTCGCACAAGGTATCGCTTTTGTTGGAAATACATCAAGTCAACGATAATAAGACCCAAACCTATGAGTCCGATTCCCACTGGAATCACGCAGGCCCAAATCGCGCCGCGTTTCATCTTCACTTGTTTTCCTGCGTGCATGCGGTCCCCTTTGTTTAAGGCTATAGCGCTCAATGGTAATCAAAAGACAAACTGCGCACCGCGCGAAGACACATCACAAATCCCTCTAGCCGCCTTCCCTCCATCTGCTATAGGTCCGTCTTAGCTTTTATGTGACGAACCATGACCGAAAAATATAATGCAGCCGATGCAGAGCCGCGCTGGCAGAAAATCTGGGCGGAGCGCGATATTTACCGCGCGGATGACAATTCCGATAAGCCGAAATTCTACGCGCTGGAAATGTTCCCCTATCCGTCGGGCCGCATCCATATGGGGCATGTGCGCAATTACGCGATGGGCGATGTCGTCGCGCGTTATAAAAAAGCGCAAGGGTTCGAAGTGCTGCATCCGATGGGGTGGGATAGTTTCGGCATGCCCGCAGAAAATGCCGCGATTGCCACCAACGGCCACCCGAAAGATTGGACCTATGATAATATCGACGAGATGCGCGCCCCGATGCAGCGCCTCGGCTTTGCACTGGATTGGTCGCGCGAATTTGCGACCAGCGATGTCGCCTATTACAAAACCCAACAGCAGATTTTCCTGAAATTCTGGGAAAAGGGTCTGGTCTATCGCAAGACCGCCAAAGTCAATTGGGACCCCGTCGACAATACGGTTTTGGCCAATGAGCAGGTCATTGACGGACGTGGTTGGCGCAGCGGCGCAGTGGTTAAACAACGCGACATGGACCAATGGTTTTTCAAAATCACGAATTACGCGGAAGATTTGTTAGAGGGTCTGAAGACGCTAGACCGCTGGCCCGAGAAAGTGCGGACGATGCAGGCCAATTGGATTGGGCGGAGTGAAGGGGCGCAAATCGAGTTCGACTGGGCTGGAGGGGAAGAAATTTCCGTCTCCGACATAGTGGCTATTTCGGCTGATACGAACCCCGAAAACTTAAAAAAGGCGGTTGAGGCCCAAAATGTGAAAACCAGAGCGTTGAACGCGACGCTTGAACCCCACCCGACACTTATTTCTAAATTGGAAGATATTGAAGGACTCAATGCCTATGATGGCGGTGCTTGCGGTTTGCGGGTATTTACAACCCGCCCGGACACGCTTTTCGGCGCGAGCTTTCTGGCCGTCTCCCCCGACCATCCCCTTGCCAAAGCTCTTGCCGACATGAATAAAGACATAAAAGACTTCCGGGCAGATTGCGCTAAAATTGGAACGTCAGAAGAAGCCATCGCCCAAGCCCCTAAGCTTGGCATTGATACAGGCCTTCGGGTCAAACATCCCTTTGATGAGACCATCACCCTCCCCGTCTGGGTCGCGAATTTCGTGTTGATGGGATATGGCACAGGCGCGGTCTTTGGCTGTCCGGCCCATGACCAGCGCGATTTGGATTTTGCCCGGAAATATGATTTGCCTGTTATTCCAGTGGTTGCGCCAAATACCGCCCCTCACCCCGTTGAAAAACGGGGCCCATCACCAGATGGTTCCGAGATGGACCCCGATTTGCATCGGGGTGATGGTGTAGATGATGGGAGAGTGGAAGCCTACACAGGCGAAGGCACGCTCATTAATTCCGGCTTCCTGAATGGCCTCAACAAAACTGACGGCATCAAAACCGCCATTCACAAAATCTCAGAGATGGACCTCGGCGCAGGCGTGACGCAATACCGCCTGCGTGATTGGGGTGTGTCGCGGCAGCGTTATTGGGGCTGTCCGATTCCTGTTATTAAGTGCCACCAAGAAGATGGAAGTGGCTGCGGCTCTGTCCCCGTGCCGGAAGATCAACTGCCTGTTGAGCTGCCTTATGATATTAATTTCGACAGTCCCGGTAATCCGCTGGACCGTCACCCGACATGGAAAACAGAAGGTGTCACTTGCCCGAAATGCGGGAAAGCGGCGGAGCGCGAAACGGACACGCTGGATACATTTGCGGATAGTTCCTGGTATTTCGCAGCCTTTGGCGGATCATTAGATCAGGACGGGAATATGGATTGGGAGGCGGCCAGCAAATGG
>CAZSKH010000251.1:0-3816 GCA_964607395.1 uncultured Algimonas sp. | reverse complement strand
AGCACGCCCGCGCCGATAATTAGATAGAGTGTCATAACAACGTCTCTCCCCTTAAAAGGACGTGCGGTCTGGACTCTGCCACTAAGGCCGCCCGTCCGGTTGTGTTATGAAGTTGGCCGCGCCATGTCCGCCTTGCCCGGCAGCGGCACGCTTCCCCTCGCGAGTGTGAAGTTGGCCGCCGACCCGATGTTACGGTGCGGGCGCTTCCCTTCGCGTGAGTTATATCTGACCTGTCAGAAACATGGCGTCAAGGGGGTTCGCGTTCAACGCGTTTTGCAAGTTCTGCAATTTGAGCCTCTAGCAAACTTGCAAATCTGGCCTATGTTAACTGCGATGACAAAACCTACTTTGACTTCCAAGACACCACTTGCCTCCGGGCTCCGGCACCGGCCTGCGAGGGAACGAGGCATGGCCGACCGTGGCTGGTTGAACTCAGCGCATAGTTTTTCCTTCGCCAATTATTATGATCCCGAGCACATGGGCTTTGCGAATTTGCGCGTTATCAATGATGACCGAGTTGCGCCGGAGCGCGGCTTTGGCGAGCATCCTCACAAAAACGCGGAAATTTTCTCATATGTGTTGAGCGGCGCGCTGGCGCATAAAGATACGATGCGCAACAGCTCAATTGTGACGGCTGGCGGGGTGCAATATATGTCGGCGGGGTCCGGTGTTCGCCACTCGGAGTTTAATCCGTCCGCTGACGAGCCGGTTCATTTTCTACAAATCTGGTTGCTTCCCAATCAAGATGGGGGCGAGCCTCGCTATGAAACGCTTGACCTGACGCCAGCCGACAAAGCTGGGCAGTTGAAGCTGTTCTTATCACCGGATGGCCGAGACGGCTCGCTTGCAATGCGGGCAGAGGCTTTGATTTATGCCGGCACTTTTGACGGTTCTCAGACCGCGGAAACCACACTAGAAGATGGCCACAAAGGCTGGATACAGGTTGCGCGCGGGTCGGTTGACGTCAATGGTCAACGCTTGGAGGCGGGTGATGGGCTCGGGGTTTCAGGCTCCGGCCGGATTTTCGTCTCACAAGGAATTGAAGCGGAAATCCTTTACTTTGACCTGTTCGGATAGGACCCTAAGGTAAGCTCGCCCGTATAAAGGGCTATACACACTCTATCTGAGGATATTCATTATGCGTAAATTGCTTCTTACTGCGGCTGTTTTGTCATTGGCTGGAACGGCGTCAGCCAAAACTGTGACGGGCTCCGAAGGCTCGAAAATCGAAGTCACCGAACTAGAGTCATTTGATGGCCCTTGGGCCATGACCATGCTTCCCGATGGACGCATGCTTGTTACAGAAAAAAGCGGCTCTCTCTGGCTGGTCGGACGCAATGGGAAGAAGCTCGGAAAAATTGGCAATCTACCTACCGTGACGGAGCGCGGGCAAGGCGGGTTCGGAGATGTCATTCTTGATCCAGATTTCGCGAATAATAAGCGCATTTTTATCTCCTATGTCGAACGGGACTCTAAAGATAACAGCCTGTCCGGCGCCGTCGTTGAGAGCGCGACTTTGACGGCATCAGCGCGCGGCGGCTCATTGGTCAAACGTGAACGTGTTTGGGAACAATCGCCCAAGGTTACGGGCAATGGTCACTATGGTCACCGCCTCGCCTTTAGTCCTGAAAACGCCAAAGACGGCGGCGGCTACCTCTATATCACCTCTGGTGAGCGGCAGAAATTTACGCCCTCTCAGAATATGGATATGAATTTGGGTAAGGTGGTTCGGATCAAAGCCGATGGCTCCATCCCGGCAGATAATCCTTTCGCGGCCCAAGGCGGCGTGACGCAGCAGATTTGGACGCTGGGCCACCGCAATCCACTTGGCATTGATTTTGACGGGCAAGGTCGGTTGTGGGTGCATGAAATGGGGCCCAGAGATGGAGATGAGCTGAACCATATCACGCGGTCTTCAAATTACGGATATCCTGTTGTTTCAAATGGGAAGCATTATTCAGGTGTTGAAATCCCAGATCACGACACAAATCCTGTATTCAAAAAGCCCGCAGCCTATTGGGTGCCAGCGATCAGCCCGGCGGGTTTTACGATTTATGACGGTGATCAATTTGGCGATTGGCAAGGCGACGGCTTTATCGGCGGCATGTCATCTCAAGCCCTTATCCGCGTCGAATTTGAGGAGGGCAATCGCGGCCCAACAGCCAAGGAAGCTGAACGTTTTGAATGGGGCAAACGCATCCGCGAAGTGGAAACCGGATTAGACGGCGCGATCTATGTGCTGGAAGATAATGACGGCCGCCTGCTGCGTATCACGCCAAATTAGGGCTCAACGACATTAAACCAAAGCTCCGGTGTTTCCAGCGCGGTGAGATAATCTCTTGCCGCCAATGGATTGCCGGAGAGCTCAATGTCTCCGGTTTTCATCAACTCACCAAATTCCGCCTGTTGGGTCAGCAATCTATTAAAGGCTTTGCGCGACAGTGTCACGGTTGCGGCGGGATCATCTGACAAACCCGGACGCGCCAGCGCGGTGGAGCGATTCACTTCAATCGTAAAATCTTCCTCTGTGTCAGTGAAAACAAAGTTGAGGCTCTTCGGGTTTTTGGACACTTTTGACCCATCGAACCTCACGGCCATGGCGTCCAATAAGGTGCGCGTCGGAACGGAGGCGAGCACATCAGCGCTGCCCGGATTGGCAACATTACGCGCGACGAGGCCCATGCGCAGTTCTTGTGCGCCTGTCAGGTAGTAGCTTCGCCAAGCCCCGCTCTCCGCTTGATATCCCATTTGCTCATAGGCAGCGGCCAGCCAATCCTTCGCAGGTTGTCCCCCGTCTTTCGCGAAAACGAGGTGGTTTAAAATTTCCGCGGCCCAGCGAAACTCACCCGCTTCATAAGCGGCCACGCCTTGCTTTAAGACCGCATCTGCGCCGCCCATAGCCGCGATATATTTAACGGCTGATTGCTCCGGCGGTAGCTTGTGATACTCTGCGGGGACGCCGGACCACCAGCCGAAATAATGCTGATAGACGGCTTTGGAGTTATGATTGAGCGTGCCGTAATAGCCTCTCGCGCCAAAGTCTTCTTCGAGGAATTTTGGCGGGCTCATCGTTTCCGCAGCCTCGATCATACCCGCGCCGCCATTGGCTGCGCGCAGGGTTGCATCATGCACATAGCGGTAAATATCGCGTTGGTTTCGCAGATGTGTCTGAACGCGCTCCGTGCCCCATTTGGGCCAATGATGGCTGGCGAGGACAATATCTGATTGCGCCCCATACTGCGCTAGCATCGCGTCAATCCCCTGCGACCACGCCAAGGCATCCCGGGATTTCGCCCCGCGCGGTGTCAGCACATTATGGAAAGTGCCGCTGGCGACTTCTGCCGTATGCAGCGCCTTAAAATCAGGCAAGTAAAATATAAATTCGCTGGGCGCTTCGGTTCCGCCCATATCCATGAATTCGAATTTGACGCCGTCGATCTCTCTTTTCGTTATGCCGCCGCCCAGCTCTTCGGTTGGCAGTATCAGGCTGACATTGCCGCGCGGCAAGCCGGGCCCCAGACCCGAACTCACATGTCCTGTTGCGGTGCGTGGGAGGGTCGAGCCGAACATTAGCGTGGCGCGGCGGGTCATGTGGTTCCCCGCGAGCACATTCTCGCTAACAGCTTCTTCAGAAAAATGCTGCGGCGCGATCACAGGAACCTTGCCTGCGCCGCCGGGCAGAACCCCTTTCGCGCCGCCAAAATGATCCGCATGGCTATGCGTATAGAGAAGCGCCGAAACAGGCTTTTCGCCCAATGTGTCATTGGCGAGTTTCAGGGCGGCTCTCGCCGTTTCAACATTGGTCAGCGGATCGAT
>CAZSKH010000250.1:0-3826 GCA_964607395.1 uncultured Algimonas sp. | reverse complement strand
GGCCGCACGCCCCATTGGCGCTTCAAACTCTCGGGCGGAAGCGTCACATGGCATGACCTCGTGCGCGGAGAGCAGACCATTGATATGTCTTCGCTTTCCGACCCAGTCCTCATTCGGGGTGATGGGTCTTATCTCTACACGCTGCCAAGCGTTGTAGACGATATTGAAGCGAAGATTACTCACGTCATTCGCGGCGAAGATCACGTCACAAACTCCGGCGCACAAATCGAAATTTTCCGAGCTTTATCAGACCACTTACCGCAATTTGCTCACACGCCATTATTGGTGGGGGCTGACGGGAAGTCTCTGTCTAAACGCCTGGGGTCTCTCTCCATGTTGGAATTACGCCAGCAGGGAATCGAGCCTATGTCGATTGCTTCGCTACTCGCCAAAATCGGAACATCGGATGCTGTTGAGATCCGCCGGAGCTTGGCCGAACTCGCGTCGGAGTTTTCATTCGACAAAATTGGCCGTGCGCCCGCGCGTTTTGACGAAAAAGACTTGACCGCACTCAACGCGAAGCTGTTGCACGAAACACCTTATGCGGAGGTCTCTGATCGCGTTCCGGGAGATGAAGATTTCTGGAATATTGTCCGCGCAAATATCGAAAAACTCTCGGACATAGATGATTGGGCGGATATCGTGTTGAAACCAATGTCAGGGGAAATCGCGGATGACGACAGAGCCTTTTGCGAAACCGCCGCTGATTTCCTCCCTACCAAAGTGACGGCTGAGACCTGGTCGGCTCTGATATCGCATCTGAAAGCGGAAACAGGCCGCAAGGGCAAGGGGTTGTTCATGCCGCTCCGCCTCGCGCTCACCGGACAGCAACATGGCCCGTCTATGGATGATATGTTGCAATTGCTGGGCGCAGAAAAAGCTAAAGCCCGTTTGAGGGGCGAGGCCGCGTAACCTCTCGCTTTTGTGAGTCCCAAGTGATGAGCGCTCCTGTTAGGGGCGCGCATCTTTAACTTGGGGGTCAACATGACGCACTTACGCTTACCGCTTTTTTTGACACGGCTATCCATCGCTGTTTTCCTTTTACCTTGGATATTGATGCGGTTCATAGACGGTGGAGCGGCAGCGAAAGGCATTTCTAAGAAATATTATTTTTTCGAGCAGCCTGATGTTTTAACACTTGTCATAGGTGTGCTGTGGCTCATTTTACTCACCGCGTTTCTTGTTGGTTTTAAGAAGAAAATTTCATATCTTCTCGTTTTCCTGATCCATTTGGTTGGGACCCTCTTTAGTTTGAGGTTCATGATTCCCGGTACAGAGAATTTCGTTCCGACATTTATGGCGGCGATTCCAACACTCATGGCGATGTTTTTACTTTGGAAGCTTCGCGCTGAAGATACATTACTAAGTGTAGGCGGAAAACTCGGCTAGCGGCGAAGGATAATCCCAATCGGCGGCTGGTCGCTGGCTTCACCGGGATGTGAAGAAGCCAATGACCAGCCCACCTAATTCAGTCGCGTATGTGGGATGATGCGACGAATGTCTCCGGTTTTAAGTTGGGGTGTGATCACCGGATACAATTATTGATTATACCAATGGTTGTATTTTGTCACGCAAAATATTTTGGAATTTTCCGCCGTGGTTACTGGGTCGTTAATCCCCGTGGCCGAACCCACATTCGCCGCTAATCTCGGTGTGGTCGCCAAGATAAAATGCTGGACAATATGATGCGATAAATCGGATCCAATATGAGCACGGCGGCCAAAACGGCGAGGCCACAAATCCAATGTTGGCCCGTCACGATCAGCCAAATCATGATAGAAATGGCGGCTGGGTAGAATAGAAAAGCCCGTGTAAAACGCCATAAGCCTTTGAAAACCTGTCGATTCATGCCTCTATATCGCGCGGCAGGATTAAATCCCGAAATTTCCACGCCGCCGGGTCTAACCAATCTGATTTGCCATTTTTTTTGCGGGTCAAGACTGTGCAGGCCCCGGTGGGATAGTCGTGCGCGCGGCCTGTGAAATACTCATGGAGGTTTCCCCATCCCGGATTATGGCCCAATAACATCAGCGCCCCGGTCGGTTCAATCTGTTGACCACAGACGCGCAAAACTGTCTCGACGCTCGCATGATAGAACTCGGGATTATAATTCACGGTCTGGGCGCCCGGAATGGCGCGAATCAGATGCATGGCGGTTTGGCGGGTGCGTTTAGCGTCCGAAGACCATATGATATCCGGGGCATAGCCTCTGGCCGTCAATACCGCGCCGACGGCGTGCGCAGCGCGCTCTCCGCGCTTATTTAGGGGACGCTCATGATCCGTTAATTCGCCATCAGACCAAGAGGATTTCGCGTGACGCATCAGTAAGAGTCGGGATAGCATATCTCTTCATGCCTCTATTCCATCTTATAGACAATCCCGATCCGGCTAATCGTATCAACCTTCTCGCGGCCATCCGGAACATCTGTATGGGCTTCGACCCTGAAACTGGCGCGCAACGCCAAAGACCCAAACATATGAGAGTTCACGCCCGTCTCATTGATGAAATAGGTATCGACGTCGGAATAAAAAAGCTCCGTATCATTTGTGAACGTCACAGTGTCGTGGAATTTATGCTCGAAATCAGAAAACAAGCGGGCCGATGCAAATTCCTCTAATCGGCTGCTTAATCCGCTTGGGTCATTGGGTTTTAGGCGCGCTTTTTGTGAACGAAAACCGGCACCCGCCTCGAGACGCCATTGTGTCGGATCGTCGACCAAAACGGAATATCCGGCGCCGCCGCCCAGATAATACCCATGTTTAAAGGCCCCGAAGTCCTCGCTGTAATAATCGGCATTGGCAAATGCATAGGTGCGCGGGGCGAGGTCGCGGCCAATTTTATAGCTAAGGCGATAGCGGCGCTTATTTGTATTCCCCTGAGACCGCCCGTAATCCGCGGACCCGCGAAGATTATGCCGCCAATCGCTACCCCGATTATTCAACTTGAAGGCAATTCCAATATCGGTTGTCTCATTATTCCCTGTCGTCCGCGCGCCATTCAGGCCTATTTCGCCGCCCCAGCCTTTGGTGTCCTGAGCGTCAGCGATCCCTGTCAGCCCAGTAGCCGTTAAGCTGAAAAAAGCTGCAAAAATGAAACGCGCCAACATGTAAGAGCTCCACAGTCAAAGGGGGTGAGCAAGAGAAATCTACTGGTCTATATATCGGGCGCGCAAGTCGCCGCAAGCCATGCTTTACCCCTAGCGCGCTCCGCACTATAGCGGGCGAAACTTGCTGCAAACCAAAAAGTCCGTTTCATGTTCGATATAAAAGCCATTCGCGAAAATCCCGAAGAATTTGACCGCCTCTGGGCAAAACGCGGGCTGGAACCACAGTCTAAAAAAATCCTCGATCAGGACAAGCTCATCCGCAAAGCGATGCAGGTTGTTCAAGAGGCCGAAGCCGCGCGCAATAAAGCGTCCAAGCAAATTGGCGCGGCCATGGGGAAGGGCGACAAAGAAGAGGCCGAGCGCTTGAAAACTGAGGTCGCCGGCGCGAAAAATGTCATCGCCGCGATGGGCGCGCAGGTCGAGAGCGAGAAGGCGGTTTTGCACGATAGGCTCTCCAGTTTGCCAAATGTGCCATTTCATGAAGTTCCCGATGGGGAGAGCGAAGACGATAATGTCGAGCTGTCCAAATGGGGCAAGCCGCGCGAGTTTACGTTTGCGCCGAAAGACCATTCTGATCTTGGCGAAGCTCTGGGGATGATGGATTTCGAAACCGCCGCGAAAATGAGCGGGAGTCGGTTTGTTGTTTTACGCGGTGCGTTAAGTCGTATGGACCGTGCCTTGGCTGCAATGATGTTGGATATGCAAGTGGAGGAGGGGTT
>CAZSKH010000249.1:0-3841 GCA_964607395.1 uncultured Algimonas sp. | reverse complement strand
GGGCCGAAGCCGCGCGTTGTGCCCGCTGGCGAGCCGACACGAATGCCGGATGTGATCGTGAACTTCTCTTTGTCGAACGGGATGCCATTCTTATTACAGGTGATGTAAGCCCGTCCGAGCGCAGCTTCCGCTGCATTGCCCTTCACGCCCTTTGGCGAGAGATCGATGAGCGCCAAATGCGTATCCGTGCCGCCAGAAACAACAGCATAACCGCCCTCAACCATGGCCGCTGCCATGGCTTGGCAATTATCGATAACCCGTTGAGAATAGGCTTTAAATTCAGGTTTCAGGGCATCGCCAAACGCAACAGCTTTACCTGCGATGACATGCATCAAAGGACCGCCTTGCAGGCCCGGGAAAATCGCGGAGTTGAACTTGCGCGCCAGCTTCTTATCATCCGTGAGAATCATGCCGCCGCGCGGACCTCGCAAGGTCTTATGCGTCGTCGTCGTTGCAACATGAGCATGGGGGAAAGGCGACGGATGGGTTCCGCCCGCAATTAGGCCGGCAATATGCGCCATATCGACGTGAAGATAAGCGCCAACCATATCCGCAATCTCGCGGAAGCGTTTGAAATCAATGACGCGAGGATAAGCAGACCCGCCGCAGATGATAAGCTTTGGCTTATGCTCTTTGGCCAGCGCTTCGACCTGATCATAGTCGATCAAATGGGTATCTTCGCGCACGCCATATGTAACCGCGTTGAACCATTTACCGGACATATTTGGCGGCGCGCCATGGGTCAAATGGCCACCCGAAGCGAGGTCCATTCCGAGGATGGTATCACCGGGCTGGAGCAATGCAAGGAAGACGCCTTGGTTGGCTTGGCTGCCGGAGTTTGGCTGCACATTCGCATAGCCGACATTGAAGAGTTTACAGGCCCGCTCAATCGCGAGGTTTTCCGCCACATCCACATGCTCGCACCCGCCATAATAGCGTTTGCCCGGATAGCCTTCGGCGTATTTATTCGTGAGAACAGAGCCTTGAGCCTCTAGAACCGCTTTAGAGACGATGTTCTCGGACGCGATGAGTTCAATCTCATGCTGCTGACGGTGCAGCTCGTCCTTCATAGACGCGAAGAGCTCAGGATCACGATCCTTGAGGGATTGTGTGAAATAATCGCTGAGGTGAGCGACGCCTTGATCATTGGCAGCAGCAGTCATGGGAATCTCCGTGGTCGATACGGGTGTGAGGTATAAAATCTTAACGCTTTAAGCAATGGGACGATGCAACGCGGCTTTCGTTTAGGCCACGGCCTCACGCTTCAATCCGAACTCAGCCCAAACCACATCTAGCGCGGCCATCAACTCTTCCATCATCAAATCGCTATGGAATGGGCTAGGCGTAAATCTTAGGCGTTCTGTTCCGCGTGGGACGGTTGGGTAATTGATCGGCTGGGCGTAAATCCCGTAATCCTCGATGAGGCGGTCAGAGATCGCTTGGCATTTGATCGGGTCACGCACCATCAACGGGATGATGTGAGTCTCGCCGTCGATGAAATCATAGCCGCCTGCCCGCAAACGCGCTTTCAACGTATTTGCCCGCTCTTGATGTTGCTCCCGCTTTTCGGGTGTCTGCTTCAGAACTTTCACTGAACGCAAAGCCCCTGCTGCTGTGGACGGCGGGATAGAGGTCGTGAAAATAAAGCCCGAGGCCATAGACCGCACCGCATCAATCACGACGCTATCCGCTGCGATATAGCCGCCAACCATGCCGTAAGCCTTGGCGAGTGTGCCTTGGATGATATCAATCCGGTTCATCAATCCGCGCTCTTCGGCAACGCCTCCGCCCTGCGGGCCATACATGCCAACCGCATGGACTTCGTCGATATAGGTCAGCGCGCCATATTTATCGGCGAGATCACAAATCTGCTCAATCGGCGCGATGTCGGCATCCATGGAATAAACAGATTCGAACGCAATGAGTTTCGGTTGGTCCGCCGGAATGGACTTAAGTTTCTCTTCTAAATCATTCAAATCATTATGTTTGAAAATCTTCTTTTCACAGCGCGCACGCTGAATGCCTGAAATCATCGAGGCATGGTTCATCTCATCGGAGAGGATGACCAAACCCGGGAGAATTTTACTCATCACGCCCAGCGTCGCTTCATTTGCAACATAACCGGATGTCAGGACAAGCGCGGCGTCTTTATCGTGAAGGCTGGCGAGCTCTTGTTCGAGCTGCACATGATAGCGCGTGGTGCCAGAGATATTGCGAGTCCCGCCGGACCCGGTCCCCGCCGCATCAACGGCGGATTTCACCGCCTCAACCACGCATGGATTTTGCCCCATGCCAAGATAGTCATTGGAGCACCAAACCGTGATATCTTGTTGTGTATTATCGTCTTTGAACCATGTGGCACGTGGGAACTCACCGGCCTTACGGCGGATGTCGCGAAAGATGCGGTAACGCCCTTCTTTGCGAACTGTACCAACGGCTGCCTCGAAGGCTGCGCGGTAATTTACGGTGTTGCGTTCCATGTCTCGGTCCTATGCGGCCCGAACGGGCCGTGGTTTCTTGCGCGCTCTATAGACACATGAGCCGCGTTTTCCAATGACAAAAGGGGGTAGCGCGTCTATGCCGCAATGCGATAGAACAAAGGACTGAAATGGCTGTATTTCCGCAAATGAGATTGCGCCGCTTGCGCCGGACAGATTGGATGCGCCGCATGGTCGCGGAAACGCGGCTGGATGTGTCGGATTTAGTGCTAACCGCGATAGTCTCGGACGCGGGGCCGGACCGCGTGGATATTCCGAGCCTACCGGATGTTCAGCGATTATCCGTCAGCGCGCTTGTTGACGAGGCTAAACGGGCTGCGGATTTTGGCATTCCGGCGATGGCGATTTTTCCGAACATCTCTACAGACCAGAAATCCGAAAACGCGGTCGAGGCCGCAAATCCAAGAGGCCTCGTCCCTGAAGCCGTCCGCGCCATCAAAAAAGCCGTCCCCAATATCGGCGTCATCGTCGATGTCGCACTCGATCCCTATACCAGCCACGGCCATGACGGATTGATGGAGGGCGAAACCATCCTGAACGACCCGACTGTGGAAATGCTCGCGAAAGTCGGCGTCATGCTGGCGGATGCGGGTGCGGATATAGTGGCCCCATCCGATATGATGGATGGGCGGATTGAAGCCGTGCGGCAAGGATTGGACGATGCGGGCCATACGGATGTCGCGATTCTGTCCTACGCCGCCAAATTCGCCTCCGGCTTTTATGGTCCCTACCGCGACGCCATTGGCACATCTGCGGCCCTGAAAGGCGACAAACGCACCTATCAAATGAACCCGGCCAATTTGGATGTGGCCCTGCGAGAAGTCGCGCTGGACATTGCGGAAGGCGCAGACATGGTCATGATCAAACCCGGCATGCCCTATCTGGACGTGATTGCGGCCATCAAAGCAGAGTTCGCCCGCCCCACCTTCGCATTCCAAGTTTCCGGTGAATACGCCATGATGAAAGCCGCAGGTGCCAACGGCTGGCTCGACTACGACCGCATCATGATGGAAAGCCTGATGAGCTTTAAACGCGCAGGCTGTGACGGGATATTGACCTACGCCGCGATTGAGGTGGCGGAAGCGTTGAGTGATATTTTTTAATATGTCACACCGACATTGCCCGCAGGGCTATCCGGTGCCCATACCCTGAAGGTAAGGCAAAATACTACCTGTCATTCCGCCTCGTTGTTTGCCTCGTCAAACAACATGAGCAAGATGACAATTGTATTAAATCCTTATGTTTTGCTGTTCTGTTTGTCTCTGTCGTTTCGTTTGTCTCTCAAATCAAAATTAAAAGGGATGTTCGTGTGGGTGACGCGGATAATTTGATTATCAATCAAA
>CAZSKH010000248.1:0-3842 GCA_964607395.1 uncultured Algimonas sp. | reverse complement strand
CGCGTTTCTCGGCCCAAGACATTAAAGACATGCGCGCCGCCCATCCCGGCGTGACGGTCCTCGCCCATCCTGAATGCCCGCCTGAAGTCGTCGCGGAATCTGATTTCACAGGCTCGACGAAGGCGATGAGCGACTATGTATCTGACAATAAGCCAAAGAACGTCATCCTGCTGACGGAATGTTCCATGTCCGACAATGTCGCGATGGCCAATCCGGAAACAGATTTCGTCCGCCCCTGTAACCTCTGCCCGCATATGAAACGTATCACATTGGAAGGCGTCTATGAATGCCTCCGCGATGAAACCAACGAGATTTTCATCCCCGAAGACATGCGAGAAAAAGCCCATAAAGCCGTCATGGACATGATCGCGGTCAAGTTTGATCCGGTGAAGGGGCATTTCGACCCGAGCCTGCCGGAGAAGGATGTGAAGGTAATTTAGTCAGTGCAATTTTTATCAAAGATAAAAAATGCACAAAAGGCACAAAAAACGCGAAGCCTTATCGCGTTTTTGTGCCGCAGCGAGCGGTCAAAACCTCAAACCCCATTCAGCTTCCATTCGGGTTCCTCTTGCTATCTAGACCATGGGCTAAATCGTAGCCCTACCCGAGGGCTTTCCCCTCTTCAAAATGAAAGACTTATATAATGGATCTCAAGAACATCGCTTCCGGACTGCTGGCTCAAAAACTGGGCGTTGATAACGCTATGGTTGGCGGCATCATGGATAAACTTGTTGGCGGCGGCGACAAAATGGACGTGGCCGGACTCGTTGGAAATCTGAAAGAAAAAGGCCTCGGCGACGTGGCTGAGTCTTGGTTAGGTGACGGCGAGAATAAGGACATCTCTCCGGACCAACTCAAAGCGGCCCTCGGCGCAGAGCAAATCTCCGCAGCCGCAGCCGAGCTCGGCACAGATGAAGGCTCCCTCTTGGGCGGTTTGCAAGCGGCTCTGCCTCAACTCGTGGACAAAGCCAGCAGCGGCGGCAGCCTTTTGGATAAAGTCGGCGGATTGGGCGCACTTGGCGGAATGGCTAAAAAGTTCCTCTAGAGCTCAGCTTTTAAAATCAACCCGGTGCGCCCCCGCGTGCCGGGTTTTTTAATATCCGCTCTACGCGTTGTTTCGCTTTCCCGCAGCCATGGGAGTCGTTAAAGGGCAGTCATGCCACTCGGAAATCTTGATACAAAACGCTTACCCGCCGGCTCGGTCCTTATCGTCGGCGCCGGGCTTGCCGGTCTTTATCTAGCGCTTAAACTCGCCCCTCGTCCCGTTTATGTTTTGACCTCGCGCCGCTCCTCCGTTGGCGCCGCCAGTGCTTGGGCGCAGGGCGGAATCGCGGCAGCTTTATCCCCTGAGGACTCAGCAGAGAGCCATGCAAAAGATACAATCGCTGCCGGAGATGGCCTCGTTGATCCAGAAATCGCCCGCATCCTGGCGACCGAAGGCCCGGGCCGCGTTCATGATCTCGCGGCACTGGGCGTGCCTTTTGACCGAAATGACGCAGGTGAACTTTATCTATCACTAGAGGCCGCCCATTCCATGCCGCGCGTGGCCCGCGTTAAAGGTGACACGGCAGGCGCAGAGATCATCAAAGTCATGGTTGAACGGTCGCAAGGCGCAGACCACATCACAGGGCTCATCGGGTGGCGCGCCGAAAGTTTGCTGCAAGATTCGAATGGCGCGATTGCCGGGGCATTGGCGCGAAATGATGACGGGGCCCTACTCGGCATTGAAGCTGATATTACTGTTATGGCGACAGGCGGTGTTGGCGGATTATTTGCCGTCACCACGAACCCCCGCACAGCGCGCGGGGACGCCCTCGGCATGGCCGCCGTTGTTGGGGCGGAACTGCGGGATATGGAATTTGTGCAATTCCACCCGACCGCCATAGACATTGGCCGCGACCCGGCCCCGCTTGCAACAGAGGCCTTGCGCGGCGAAGGCGCCGTTCTGACGGATAAAAACGGCGAGCGCTTTATGCCGAATTATCACGAACAGGGCGAGTTGGCCCCGCGCGATGATGTCGCCCGCGCGATTTTTGCAGAAATTGAAGCCGGACGTCAGCCATATTTGGATTGTCGCAAAGCCATTGGGTCTCACTTTGATGAGGAATTTCCAACCGTTTTTGAAAGCTGCATGCGCGCCGGCATAGACCCACGAACGTCCCTCATCCCGGTCGCCCCGGCCGTGCATTATCATATGGGCGGTTTGGCAACGGATAGTTTCGGTCAAACGTCGCTCGATAGCCTATTGGCGGTCGGCGAATGCAGCGCAACAGGCGTTCACGGGGCCAACCGCCTCGCTTCTAACTCGCTGTTGGAAGCCGTCGTATTCGGCGGACGGGCAGCGGATTATATCAACAGCCGAGATTGGGCGGAACGGCGCGCGGGCACTATTCGCATTCAACCCTGGCTCTCCATGGGTAAGGATGTCAGCCAGACTTTGCGCAACGCCATGACCGCAAAATGCGGCGTACGCCGCGATGCTCGGAAACTGAACGCATTAATCACGACAATTGACGGTCTTATTGATCGGGTCGGACGCGCCAACCCGCTCGTCGCGAGCCGTATTATCGCAGCAGCCGCCCTCGCTCGGGAAGAGTCGCGCGGCGGGCATTTCCGCGAAGATTTCCCGAATGAAGCCAAGAAAGCGGTCTCAAGTTACTTAACGTATGACAGGTTGGATTAATGACAAACCTAACGCCTCTCCCCAACATCATCTTACGCCCCATGGTCGAGCGCGCTTTGACCGAGGATTTCGGTAATTCCGGGGACATCACAGCACGTCTGTTAGTCCCAGAAAACGCAACCGGGTCACTTGTCATGCGAGCACGGGAAACCGGGGTCATTGCCGGAATGCAGGCTGCGCAAATGACGTATGATTTAGTTGACGCCGACGTCACGTTCGAAGTGCTCGCCCCGACAGGCACGTCAGTGGATGCAGGCGATATCATTGCCCGCGTTTCCGGCCCGTCCCGGTCACTGCTAGCTGCGGAACGTGTGGCATTGAACTTTCTTGGCCGTATGTCAGGCGTTGCAACATTGACGTCAAAATATGTAGAAAAAGTCGAGGGAACCTCCGCACGTATTGCCGCGACTCGTAAAACGACTCCGGGCTTGCGCGCATTAGAAAAACAAGCGGTTCTGGCTGGCGGCGGGTTTACGCACCGCGAAAGTCTCTCTGCGGCGATCATGATAAAAGATAATCACATTGCGCTCGCTGGCGGCGTGGACGCGGCCTTGGGCGCCATCAAACGCCGTGCCGATCATATGACAAAAGTCAGCGTCGAAGTAGACACTCTAGAACAATTGAAAAAAGTGATGACATGGGGCCCGGATGTTGTCTTATTGGATAATATGGGCCCGGATATGTTGAAAGAGGCCATGAAAATCGCGCGCGAGTTTGACGGCGCGACGCCGACATTGGAAGCCAGCGGCGGTGTCAATTTAAGCACAGTCAAAGAGCTCGCAGAGACAGGTGTCGACGTAATTTCTATCGGTGCGCTAACCCACAGCGCCCCGAACTTCGATATTGGTATGGATGCAGCTTAAAGGCTGCGGGGAAAGCCTCCCTCGCCTAACGCGTATAAAAACTCCCGGTCCGTGTAGAGAGCAATGCATCCAGCGGGATGTCTTCCTGTTTGAGGAAACCTTTAGCTGGCAGTTCGCCATCGCGAACCATCTCTATCACGGACACGACAGAGCCCGCCGTTGTCCATGCAATCGCGGTGCGGCTCTCGCCTGCGATCATCAGCGGTTTATAGCCGTTCACGAATTCTTTGCGAGACAACTTACCGTCAATCATGCCTTCTGCCGCGACGTGAACATAGACGATGTCTACTTCGTCA
>CAZSKH010000247.1:683-3849 GCA_964607395.1 uncultured Algimonas sp. | reverse complement strand
ACGCCGCGATCGCGCCAGTCCGTGAAGACTTCGCGGGTGAAATCCTCGCTTGAGTTGAATAAATTGATGAGTTCCGCTTTGACCTTCATGCCGAAGACGTCCTTGTGCTCGACAAAGCCGTAACTTATCGGACGCTCCAATGTCGGATCATCCGTAGTGAACAAGCGGAAGCCCTTGTAATCGGCATATTCGAGCCCGACCTGCCAATCCTGCTGTGGGACCAAGTTCACATTCGCGGCTTGGTCAATGTTATCAACGACATCTACCGATGAGATAAAGTCGAAAAAGCTAAGCTGTCCGACGCGGCGTTCAAGATCTAAGCGAATAGAAGTCCCGTCTTTGGGCTGATAGTTTGCCCGAATGTAGCCTTTAGGCCGGATGAAATCATCGGCAGGTTGCCCGACGACTTCGAGCTTTGAATATTCGACGCCTGCGGAGACTTGTAGGTCCCATTTGGGCGAGAGCGCGCGGCTATGGGTGAGGGTGGTCTCGGCGCGGCGTTCCTCGACCTGGTTTGTTGCGCCGATGAGGGCCTGCTCAACAAAGACGCCGTTCTCAAGGACTTGCAAACTGGACTCAATATCCAGCAGGTTAAACGCACCTTCCGCGCCAAAGGTTCAGTCGCGGCCTTTGGTGCGGGGCGTCACTCGCATTTGGAACTGGCAGCGTGGCACCGCTGACAGAGGCAAAATTGGGGAGGCCGAGATAGGCAGCAAAAGTCCACACAAACGCCGCTAATCACCCCAGAAGGGCCGCAATTTGTCCGGCATGGCGCAGCGCAGGGGATCGCCCGCGCAAAGCCGCTCGCCAGATGAGAACGATAAGGAGGGCGACGACACCTTGCCAAATTGAATGTAGGACGGCCCATCCCAGGCTGTCGAGGACCTGTGTGAAGTCTGTTCCCATTGTCGTCTCCCACTCGTTTTAACAAGTGACTTTGTTTATTTTTCCAATTTTGCGATGAAGGCTTTGATCGCGTCGATCTCGGCCTCTGATGTTGTCTCATTGCCCAGTGCATGCATAACAAGCTCGCTCGCAGAACCGCCAAAGGCGTTTTGGACAAAACGTTCGTAAAGATCGGATTTGGTCGCGTCCTCGGTTTCTGTGGCACTGTAAAGGAAAGAGCGGCCCTGACCCTGCTGCCGGGTGACGAGGCCCTTGTCGTGCATCCGCTGAACCTGTTTTAAAACGGTTGTATATCCCACGCCGCGCTCGTCTTTTAGGCGCGCGTGCAGGGTTTTAACCGAACAGGGCTGTGTCTCCCACAAGATGGTCAGAATGGCCGTTTCGGCCGCCGAGGGTTTTTTGGCTTTTCTCATGAAGTGAGCTGTATAACGACAAGTGTCGTAATACAAATACAAAACGACATTTGTCGTAATTAACTTTCATCCATGTGAATTTTGAACAGAGGCTTGACGCAGGCGCCGCCGCGTTGTCCACATCAAATGGATGGCGTTTACCTTCATTCATACGGCCGATTGGCAGCTTGGAAAAAGCTTTGGTCAATTTCCGGCAGATATTGGCGGGGCGTTGCGGTTGGCTCGGCAAAGCGTGATTACTAAGATTGCGGACGCCGCGAAGCAGTCCGGCGCGAGACATGTCTTGGTAGCAGGTGATGTCTGGGACAGCGCGATCCCGTCCAATACGACATTGCGGCAACCCCTGACGATTATGGGGGAGGCGGCGGACATCCAGTGGTGGCTGCTGCCGGGTAATCACGACCCGGATGGTCCTGATGGCCTGTGGGACCGCATTGATGCGATTAAGCCTGAGAACGTGCAACCCTTACGCATGGCTGAACCTGTTGAGGTCGAGACAGGCGTATTTATTCTACCCGCGCCTTGGACCCGTATCCAGCATGGTCAGGACCTGACAGACTGGATGACGACATGTGAGACCGCAGAGGGCGCGCTACGCATCGGGCTGGCGCATGGCGGCGTGCGCGGCTTTGGCTCGGAAGGTGAGGGTGCGCGTGAAATCATCCCGCCTGACCGCGCGGAAACGGCGCGTCTGGATTATTTGGCGCTTGGCGATTGGCATGCCCATGCGGACATCTCAAAGCACACGGCTTACCCCGGAACGCCCGAGCCGGACCGTCATAAGTCCGGTGCGCGCGGACAGGTTCTCGCCGTGACTCTGGAGGCGGGCAAAGCACCAGCCGTGAAGATCATTCCAACCGCCAGCTTTGATTGGCCTTTGATTAATTTAGTCGTGGAGCCTGGCACGATTGCGGCCAAACTGCGGGATTTGCGGGCCACCCTGCAAGCGGGCCATCCTTTGCGGCAAACCCATGTGCGGCTGGACATCTCCGGGGAGATGACCGTGGAGGATTGGGCGCAATTTGAAGCGTTCAAAGAAGAAATGACAGGGGAGTGTGCCTCTTTCGATTTGCGCGGGGCTAATCTCGTGCGCTTGGTCGTTGTGGCGGAAGATATTGAATCGCTCGACGCCCAAGGCTCGGTGCGCGAAGCGGCTGATGTGCTGAAGGCCAAATCGGAAGATCCTGATCTCTCGCGCGAAGACCGCCAAATCGCATCAGAAGCTCTGCGTCTCTTGTTTCGCTATGCGGGTGAAACGGCGTGAGGATCAAAAGCGTCAGTTTCCGCAATGTCGGCCCATTTGGGGCAGATGGGGTTAAGTTGGAGGGCTTTACGCCCGGGCTAAACGTCGTCTGCAAAACGAATGAGTTCGGGAAGTCCACCGTGTTGAAAGCCTTGGAAATGGTGCTGTTCAAACCATTCTCCAGCGCGGATAAACAAATCAAAGCCTTGCGCACCGCCAATTCAGACGGCGCCCCTGAAGGCGAGATATGTTTTTCAAGTGAGGGCAATGACTATCTGTTTTCCAAGCGCTTCCTGAAATCTAAAGGTGCCCGTTTACAGGACGCTCATTCCGGCGCGGAACTGGCCGTAGACCGCGCGGCGGAAGAAGCGCTTGCTAAGCTCTTACGCGGAGATAAATTTGAAAGCGGGCCGTCGGGTCTGCTCTGGGTGCGCCAAGGTAAATCTATGGACGGCATAGCAGATAATGGCCAAATCGCGTCCCGATTGGAAGGCGAGCTTGGCACATTGATCGGCGGGGAGCGGGCGCGGGAATATCTGACGCGGGTTGAAACTGAACTGGCGGAGGTTTTGACGAAGACCGGGCAAGAGAGAAAAGGCGGCCC
>CAZSKH010000247.1:0-673 GCA_964607395.1 uncultured Algimonas sp. | reverse complement strand
GGTTGAGGCGACGCAATCTGAGCTATCAGAAGCCACACGTCTGCGCGATCTAACAACGGCCATCGGGGTCGAGCTCACCAAGGTCACAGGTGAAATTGAACGTATCAGTGGTGAAGCGGAGGATGAGAACCTCGCGGAGCAGATAGAGACCACCCGTGCGGCCATGACGGCGGCGCGCAGTTTCGCAGATTCGCTCGCGCTATTGGAAGCGCAGCATAACCAAGCCACTGACAAAGCAGAGCGGGCAACGGATCGACGAGACGCTCATGTCGCTAAACTCGTAAGCTATAATGAGGCTATCGCGCAGCTAACGGCGGCTATAGCGGCGCATCAGGCCGAGACCGCCAAGCTAAAAGACACCGAGACCCGCCGGGCAGACCTTCGCAAGACAGTCACAGACATCGAAGCGCATTTGGAGGAGCTGTCGCGTATCCGAGCGCGGCGAGAGATGCTCACGCGCCAGACACAACGCTTGGAAACCCTGCAAACAGATATGCAGACTTTGCAGGCGCGATTGGATCAGCTCAAAACCTTAGAGGATGAACAAGCGAAACTCACGGATCAGATTTCCGATCTTCCCGTCGTGACTCGCGCCGATGTCGAAACTTTGCGCCGCGCGGCCAATGACGTCCGGCAATGTGAGATGGAATTGGCGGCGTTCTCGACGCATCTC